>NZ_JAKTID010000046.1:0-23590 GCF_027854795.1 Acinetobacter sp. AOR34_HL
TAGGGTCTGTTGACATTTACTGTTCATAATTAAACCTATAAAGGTAGCCATAAAAATATACAGGCTAAGGCAACAGCACTTTGATAATTTCTTTTGAGCTTGTCATATCGAGTAGCTATCCCTCTAAATTGTTTTAATCTACAAAACATATTTTCAACTAAATGCCTGATTTTATATAAATACCAGTCCATATGATCATTGTTCGATTGGCTATTTATTTTCTTTGGTATATTCGCTTTTGTTCCTGTTTTTCTGATCTGCTCACGCAGTGGTTCTGAATCATAGCCTTTATCTGCGCATACCACTTCTGTCTCTTTTAAATCTAATGTTGCTATTAAATCAGGTGCAACTTTGATGTCATGTGTAGTGCCATCGGTAATCATGAAATCAATAGGATTGCCATGTGAATCAACAATCAAATGTATTTTTGAGGAGTTTCCTCCTACACTTTTAGAAATGGATTGATTCGCTATACCGGCAGAATGTTGATGAGCACGTACGTGAGAGCCATCAATAAAAATCCACTCCATATCGGGGCATGATGCTAATAATTTGAATAATCTAAGCAACTTACCGCTGCTTGACCAACGATTAAAACGTTTGAAAATAGAGTTTGATTGACCGAAATAGGAAGGAATATCTCGCCACGGACAGCCTGTTCTAATTCTATAGAGAATAGCTTCAATAAAATTACGTAAATTTGAGTTGTGATGAATAGATAAATTACGCAAAATAGTTTTCAACTTTTGCCAGTGTTGATCTGTCAGCATGGTACGAGGCATAGCGAATAGTAAAATTAGGTTTGGCGATTTGATTTTACTACTTCGCTATTTTTTTAAGCTAAAAGTGTCAACACACCCTAATAAAAATAAATATTGGTAAAGCAACGCGTTGGAGTATATTGCTAAAATAAATCAATAAAAGAAAGACTAGCAATTGGGAAGCGTATGTACATTGATCTAAACAGTGATTTAGGCGAGAGCTATGGCTCATGGTCTATGGGTAATGATGAACAAATACTTCCGATTGTTAGTAGTGCCAATATTGCTTGTGGTTTTCATGCAGGCGATCCCAAAAGTATTCTACAAACATTGAAGCAAGCTGCTCAATTAAAAGTGAGTGTAGGTGCGCATGTCTCCTATCCAGACTTAGTGGGTTTTGGCCGTCGTAATATGGATGTGGCATATGATGAGTTATATGCAGATGTCTTGTATCAAATTTCAGCTTTACAAGGTCTAGCACAAGTCGCAGGCACTAGCGTTCGGTATGTAAAACCTCATGGCGCTTTGTACAACACTATAGCTACCAATTTAGATCAAGCAAAAGCAGTTATAGATGCGATCTTGGCTTACGACTCGTCTTTGGTATTAGTCGCTTTAGCTGGTTCACCCTTAATCGAATTTGCAAGAAAGCAAGGGTTAAGAGTCGTATCAGAAGCATTTGCTGATCGTGCTTACCATCGTGATGGAACTTTGGTTTCTCGTCGTCAAGAGGGTGCGGTTTTGCATGATGTAGAAATGATTGCTGAGCGTGTATTAGATATGATCAAAAAAAAGGGTGTCATATCTATAGAAGGTGAATTTACACCGCTTAAAGCCGATACAATCTGTTTGCATGGAGATTCGTTAGGAGCATTACAGATGGCAAAAGTGATTCGCCAAACCTTAGTTGATCACCAAATTGCTATACATAGCTTTGTATCTTAAGACTTATAGATCATATCGTTGAGTGCTGAAATGAGATTTTTATCGGTCAATGAAAATGCATTTTTAATTGAATTAGATGCTTTAGAAACAACAATTGCAGTATATCAATCACTCAATCAAGCCAATCATCCTTATATTCAAGAATTAATTCCTGCTGCTCGAACAGTCTTGGTGTATTTCGATCCAATTTGGATTGATCAACTTAGCTTGATCAAATGGATTCGTTCCCAAAAAATTGAATTAAAACGATTTAATTCAACTAAAGAAATTGTTATTGGTGTTCATTATGATGGTTGTGATTTAGCAGAAATAGCCGATCATTTAGGGCTAACAACTCAACAATTGATTCGAAAACATACCGAAAGCTGCTGGCAAGTTGCATTCATTGGTTTTGCACCGGGATTTGCTTATTTGATGAGCCATGATCAGCCATTTGGTAGTGTCCCACGCCGATCCTCACCCCGTAAAAAAGTAACAGCAGGGTCGGTCGGTTTAGCAGGAGAATATAGCGGAATTTATCCTAAGGAGAGTCCTGGTGGGTGGCAACTGATTGGGAGAACGGATGAAATTATGTGGGATATTCACCGAGAAAATCCAGCTTTGTTACTGCCTTCTGATCAAGTGATTTTTAAAGATATTAGTCGAAACCCAACACAAACCTCTGTTTCAACAACCCTAGTTCATTCAAATTTAGCAACCTATAAACCCGTTCTATTTGAAGTATTAAATACTGGATTACAAGTCTTAGTCCAAGATCAAGGTCGGCATCATGTAGCATCTCTTGGAGTTGGAAGAGCAGGCGCGTTAGATCAAAGTAGTTTTGTTGAAGCGAACCTAATCGTTGGTAATCCTAAACATGCAGCAGTGTTAGAAATTTTAAATGGTGGGCTAAAACTTAAAGTCATTCAGCCAACTGTAATCGCAGTGACGGGTGCATTGAGTGAGCTTTGGATCACTTATAAAGAGACAGGTAAAAGACAAGCCAGCTTATGCCAACCAATCGCTTTAGATGAAGGTGATGAGATCTATCTAACACAGCCTAAAGAAGGGTTGCGTAACTATCTTGCAGTTCAGGGTGGAATCTATGCGGAGCAAATTCTAGGTAGTGTCAGTTATGATTCTCTTGCAGAATTGGGTACATCGCCTATTCAGGTCGGTGATCAGATTTATTCTGCTCAGTTAAAAACATATCCTGTTGAGTTAAATCATTTTGTTCGAACAAAACCAAAAGTAGGCGATGAAATAATTATAGATGTGTTTTTAGGTCCTCGAACGGATTGGTTCTCTACAGATAGTTTGGAATTGTTCTTCAATCAGCGGTGGCAAGTCAGTGCTGAAAGTAACCGAATTGGATTGAGATTAAGTGGTGAAAAACCACTAGTGAGAGAGATCGACAAAGAGTTACCGAGTGAAGGATGTTGTACTGGAGCGATACAAGTACCCCCAAATGGTCAGCCTGTCTTATTTATGAATGATCACCCAATTACAGGCGGATATCCAGTCATCGCGAGTGTTGCAGCATATCATCTTGACCTAATCGCGCAGATTCCAACAGGGTGTTTGATTAAATTTAGACAAATTTCAGATTTTATGGACTTAAAATAAATGTACAGTTCACATAAGCTTTTAATTGCAAATCGGGGTGAGATTGCAGTTCGAGTGATTCAAGCTTGCAAAGATTTAGCGATTAGATCGGTTGCAATCTATGCAGATGATGACATGGCGAGTTTACATGTCAAAATGGCGGATGAAGCTTGGGCGCTATCGGGTTTAACTGCAAAAGAAACTTATCTCGATATTAATAAAATTTTGGCAATTGCCAAAAAAGCTCAAGTCACGATGATTCATCCAGGATATGGTTTCCTTTCAGAACGTGCTGATTTTGCGCAAGCAGTATTAGATGCAGGGCTTATTTGGGTTGGGCCACCGCCTAAGGCAATTCAACAACTTGGTGACAAGATTCAAGCAAGAAAAATTGCTCAATCAGTTGGTGCTCCATTGGTACAGGGTACTGCACAACCACTACAGTCTGCAGAAGAAGCAGTAAAGTTTGCTAAACAATATGGCCTCCCGATAGCTATCAAGGCCGCTTATGGTGGCGGTGGACGTGGTTTAAAGGTCGCTTGGGAGCTCGAGGAAGTTACGAGCCTGTATGAGTCTGCCGTAAGAGAAGCTACAGCAGCTTTTGGACGAGGCGAATGTTATGTTGAACAATATTTGGATAAGCCTAGACATATTGAAGCTCAGATTCTTGCAGATCAGTTAGGTCATATCGTTGTTGTTGGAACACGAGATTGCTCTTTGCAAAGACGTAATCAAAAGCTTGTAGAGGAAGCGCCAGCACCGTTTATCTCAGATGAGATTTATCAACAAATTGTAAGTTCATCGATCAAGCTGTGTCGTGCAGTTGATTATGTCGGGGCAGGTACAGTCGAATATTTATTGAGCCAAAATAGCAAGCTTTCATTTTTGGAAGTTAATACACGATTACAAGTTGAACATCCCGTGTCTGAACAAACTTTGGGATTAGATATTGTTGTCGAACAAATAAAAATTGCATTAGGTGAACCGCTTTCAATCCAAGCTACGTTGAAACCCCAAACTCATGCAATTGAGTTTCGTATCAATGCCGAAGATCCTGCACGTGGATTTATTCCCTCGTTTGGGAAAATATCCAAATTTATAGCGCCATCTGGTATTGGAATTCGTCTAGACACAGGCGTTATGCAAGGAAGTGAAGTCTCCCGCCATTTTGATTCTTTACTCGCAAAATTAATCGTGACGGGACCAACACGTGAGATTGCCATTCAACGAGCTAAAAGGGCTTTAGCTGCTTTTGAAATAGAAGGTATAGCCACTGTTTTACCTTTTCATAAAGCAGTATTGCAACATCCAGATTTTGTTGACGAATTTAAAGTACATACGCGATGGATTGAGCAAGATTTTTCTCACGAATATGAGGTTCAACAGCGAAGTATGATTCAGGATGATCATCAGTTTGCACGTTTCATGATTGAAATAGATGGGAAGTTACAACAAATTGGATTGCCGAAGGAGTTTTTAAATTTTCAAAGCGTTCAACAGCATGTAAAACCTATAGAAGAAGTTAAAGTGTTTGATGAAAAAGCACTGCTTGCTCCAATCTCAGGTGTAATTACAGCTTGGAAAGTAGAAGACAATCAAATGGTGGAAAAAGGTGATGTAGTTGCAGTGATGGAGGCAATGAAAATGGAAGTTCAGGTGATTGCTCATCGCAGTGGAGAGATTAAGCAATTAGCACAGATCCATCAAAATTATTCAAACGATGAGAAAATAGCAGAGATTCATGCATTTTGAGACCATGATAATAAAAAAAGCCACTAAATTAGCATCTAGTGGCTTTGTATGATTTAACGACGGCTTTGATTGTACACAGCCATAGCTGCTGGTAGGTTTTTACGCATATCGCCAATACGTTGAGTATTTGACGGATGCGTTGATAAGAATGATGCACCGCCAGGACCATCAAGACGATTCATTTTTTCCCATAAGCTGATTGCCGCGTTAGGATTGTATCCAGCGCGCGCCATTAACATCAAACCGCCGTAATCGGCACGACTTTCCAGATTACGAGAATAAGGTAAACCAATACCAATTTGGCTACCTAAGTTAATTGCTGCATTTCCAGCTTCACCAATATTAGCGCCTGCGTAGCTGGTACCAATACCGATGGCTAGGCTAGTCAGTGCTTGAGCCCCAATTTTGCTTTTAGCATGCTCTTCAAGGGCATGGGTCATTTCATGTCCCATAATTGCAGCGATTTCATCATTGGTTAAATTAAGCTTATTTACGATACCTGTGTAGAAAACAACTTTACCGCCAGGTGCGACATAAGCATTCACGTTGTCAGATTTCAACACTGCAAGCTGCCAATCAAAGCGTTGTCCAGTTTGATTCATTCGATCTGCGTAAGGTTTTAAACGTAAGAAAACCGTATTGATACGTTGATAAGTGCTAGAACTAGTATCAAGTTGGTTTTTAGCACGAGCTTCTTGAGTCATTTTAGAGAAACTTTGTGCTGATTGAGCATTCAAAGTTGCACTATCTGCACCAGCCATATCAGCAAAAGAAGCACAACCAGAAATGGTCATCACTGATGCTGCACAAAGGCTTAAAGCCAGCTTCTTCATACTTATTCTCTCCAAATCAGTATCTTATTGGTTTAATCTTTCATTAGAATTATAAAAAATGTTTGAAGCGCATAACATTCTGAATCTCTCTATAATCATTGTAATTATGTAATCAAACTGAAAATGATATTTGAGATAAATCAGAAAATTAAAGCCAGTGTGAGGCACTGGCTTTGTTAAGAGTCACTTGAAGCGTGTAACGATTATTCTTCGTCGTCAAACTCTTCTTCAGTAAATGCATTTTCTTCTAATGACGTATCAAAAATTAAAATTGCTTTACCATCAGTTTGAATCATGCCTTGATCTTCAAGCGTCTTAAGAACACGTCCAACCATTTCACGTGAACAACCGACAATACGACCAATCTCTTGGCGAGTAATACGGATTTGACGACCATTTGGTAAGATCATTGCTTCTGGTTGCGAAGATAAATCAATTAAACAACGTGCAATACGACCAGATACATCAATAAATGCAAGGTCAGTTACTTTACGTGTTGTATTTTTTAAGCGGCGAACTAATTGAGCAAATACTGCGTAGCTCAAATCAGGATATTGTTTGCTTAATTCGTGGAAGTTGTCATATGAAATCTCAGCGATTTCACAAACATCACGAGTTCTTACTTCCGCAGTACGTTGTGGGTTCTTCTCAAAAAGACCCATTTCGCCAAAGAAATCCCCAGGGTTTAAATATGCAACGACAATCTCACGTTCATCATCTTCACGTAAAATAATTGACACCGAACCTTTTAATATTAAATACAGTGATTTTGATTCCGTTCCAGCGTCAACAATCGTGGTGCGTTTAGGGTATCTGTTAATATGAGCACGTTTTAGCAAGGCTTTAACAGATTCAGGTAATTGACCTGGTGATAAAGCATCAGTGCTAAGCTGTGAAAAATTTGAAGTCATGCTTAAAATTTCCGAATTTGGATAAAACCGATCGCACAGGCCTTGTTAGAGCCTTTTCTACACAGAAGAGATGAAATTCCTTATCAACTCATTTTATGTTAGTGTACAAGAACAGAGTAAATTTATAACGTTTTTTGGGTAGTTGCAATGCAAACAAGTGTACATTGGTTAGAGAATGTTGCTTTTGAAGCGAAATCAGAAAGTGGTCACACTGTGCTGATGGATGGTTCCGCTGAATATGGTGGTGAAAACCGTGGTCCACGTCCTATGGAGTTGATTTT
Organism: Acinetobacter sp. AOR34_HL; assembly: GCF_027854795.1. Taxonomy (NCBI): domain Bacteria; kingdom Pseudomonadati; phylum Pseudomonadota; class Gammaproteobacteria; order Moraxellales; family Moraxellaceae; genus Acinetobacter; species Acinetobacter sp. AOR34_HL. The sequence goes on from NZ_JAKTID010000046.1 coordinate 7,068, forward strand.
AATGGGACTTGGTGGGTGTGCTTCGTTTGATATTGTGACCATTTTAAAGAAATCTCGTCAAGATGTGACCAATGTCGTATGTCAGCTAAAAGCTGAACGTGCTGACGCGATTCCAGCAGTTTTTACCAAAATCCATTTGCACTTTATTGTGACTGGAAAAGCTGTCAAAGAAAAGCAAGTTGAGAAGGCAGTTGAACTTTCTGCTGAAAAATATTGTTCGGCAAGTAAAATGTTATCTGATGGTGGTGTCGAAATCACGCATGATTTTGAAATTGTTGAAACTGCCGAAGCTTAAGATTGTTTAGATTTTCTAAAAGGTGATCTATATCGATCACCTTTTTTATTTTAAAAATAATTGTGGATCAACTCGTGCATTATTTAAACTCATACCCCAATGCAAATGTGCGCCTGTCACTCGTCCAGTTTTCCCTACAAGACCGATAAGTTGACCTTGACGAATTGCTTGACCTTTTTCAACATCAATTTTACTTAAGTGGCAATACATGCTGATTAAGCGCTGACCATGATCAATCATGATGGTATTACCATTGAAAAAGTAGTTTCCAGTCTGAACGACAATACCATCAGCAGGTGCAATTACTTTTTGTCCTACAGGTGCAGGAATATCTAATCCAGAATGTGGAGCACGTTCTTCTCCATTAAAAAAAACGCTTCCGACCAAAAGCATTACTGAATTTACCTTTAGTTGGACTGATAAAATTGGGAAATTGAGTCCAAGTACTGTTTGTAAAAGAGTCGTAAATATCATTTTGTTCTTTAGCTTCGCGAGCATAGCGGTTAAGTTGCGCTTGGGTTGGATTTACATAATCCTGATTTTTTACGTTTAAACGTTGCTCAGCATATGAGAATGCATTGATCTCAATTTGAATTGGGGCGATATTCGTTTCTAAGCTCAATATTCCAACAGGAGCAGATAAAGGAATACCGAAAACAGCATATCGTTTAGAATTTTCACGGGAAATTAAAACAGGTTTATGGTTATAAAACACCTGCGTTATTTGATCTGATAATGGTATTACCGCAATTCCTCCCGCTCGACGCGAGTCTTTAGGTAATTCAGCTACTGAGACTGATGAAAGTGTAATAAGAACAGAAGAAATAACAAACTTATTAAAATACATTGCTTTTAATGACATGAAATTATTTATGTCAAAGTAGGTCAGATTGAAATTATAAGCAATAGTCCATTTGTGATATTTCAACACATTAAAAATTTATAAAATTACACTTGAAATAGGGAGTTTATAGTCCCATATTATTACTGAGTTTTATCAATGATGATTAATATAAATTTTTGAAATATATATTAATTTTATTTGAAATTTAAAAATTAGTTCCCATCTTAATTACAAGTTGAAAATTTGTTGTGAGGAATAACAAGAATGCGTTTTGAAAAATTTACAAACCGTTTACAGCAAGCTCTTTCAGATGCTCAATCGTTAGCAATAGGTAAGGATCATACAGCGATAGCAGGAATTCATATTCTGACAACCTTGTTAGAAGAGCCTGCTAATTTAAGCTTATTACAACAGGCTGGCGCTCGCTTACCTGAGTTAAAGCAGAAATTAGAGCAAGCTTTAAAAAATGCTCCAACATTAGCAAACCCAACAGGTGATATTAATCTTAATCCTGAAGCGGTAAAGGCATTGAATCTTGCGGATCGCTATGCACAGAAAGTTGGTGATGAGTTTTTATCAACAGATTGGGTATTGTTGGGTTTAGCTGAGACAGGCGAAACCAAAACTATTTTGAATGGTGTTGGTGTTACAGCAGAGAATTTACGTAAAGTCATTGAAAATATTAGAGGAAATGACAAAGTTATGAGTAATAATCACGAAGATCAACGTGACTCATTAAATAAATATACGATTGATTTAACTGAGCGTGCATTGGCAGGTAAGTTAGACCCTGTGATTGGGCGTGATGATGAAATTCGCCGTACCATTCAAGTGTTGTCGCGCCGTACCAAGAATAACCCAGTGTTAATTGGTGAGCCTGGTGTGGGTAAAACCGCAATTGTAGAGGGATTGGCACAACGAATCATCAATGGTGAAGTACCTGAAAGCTTGAAGAATAAGCGTGTACTCTCTTTGGATTTGGGCTCATTACTTGCGGGTGCAAAATATCGAGGTGAGTTTGAGGAGCGCTTAAAAGCCGTTCTAAAAGACCTTGCGAAGCATGAGGGTGAAATCATTCTCTTCATCGATGAGTTGCATACACTTGTTGGTGCTGGTAAGGGCGATGGTGCGATGGATGCAGGTAATATGTTAAAGCCTGCTTTGGCTCGCGGTGAGTTGCGTTGTGTTGGTGCAACGACTTTAGATGAATATCGTCAATACATTGAAAAAGATGCTGCACTTGAACGCCGCTTCCAAAAAGTCTTGGTAGATGAACCGAGTGTGGAAGATACGATTGCAATTTTACGTGGTCTAAAAGAGAAATATGCAACACATCACGGTGTACAAATTCTAGACTCAGCGATTATTGCTGCTGCGAAAATGTCTCATCGATATATCACCGATCGTCAGTTACCAGATAAGGCGATTGACTTGATTGATGAAGCTGCATCGCGCATCAAAATGGAGATCGACTCTAAACCTGAGGCTTTAGATAAATTGGATCGCCGCTTAATTCAGTTAAAAATGCAACTAGAAGCGGTGAAAAAAGATGAAGATGCGGGGAGTAAAGCTGAAGTTAATCATTTAGAGCAACAGATTGCTGAAAAGCAAAAAGAGTACAATGATCTAGAGGAAATTTGGAAAGCTGAAAAAACACTGGTCGAAGGTGATAAAAAGGCTCAAGTTGAACTTGATCAAGCACGTGTTGCTTTAGAAAAAGCAAAGCGTGAAGGTGATTTAGCTGAGGCTGCACGTTTGCAATACGGTGTGATTCCAGAGTTACAAAAACGTTTGGAACAAGCTGAAGTCGCAGAAGAAAATGAGGAACCAAAGCTCATTCGTACTAAAGTGACTGAAAATGAAATTGCTGAAGTGGTAAGTGCAGCAACAGGAATCCCTGTTTCAAAAATGCTTCAAGGCGAGCGTGAGAAACTTCTTAATATGGAAGAGTTTTTACATAATCGTGTAGTTGGGCAAGATGAAGCAGTCGTCGCCGTATCGAATGCAGTTCGTCGTTCACGTGCAGGTTTGTCAGATCCAAATCGTCCAAGTGGGTCATTTTTATTCCTTGGTCCAACTGGGGTTGGTAAAACTGAGTTGACTAAAGCATTAGCAAACTTCTTGTTTGATAGTGATGATGCCATGATTCGTATTGATATGTCTGAATTTATGGAAAAGCACTCAGTTAGCCGTTTAGTCGGTGCACCTCCAGGTTATGTTGGTTATGAAGAGGGCGGTGTTTTAACTGAAGCTGTACGTCGTAAACCTTATAGCGTCGTACTGTTTGATGAGGTGGAAAAAGCACATCCAGATGTATTCAATATCTTATTACAAGTGTTGGATGATGGTCGTTTAACGGATTCGCAAGGTCGTGTGGTTGACTTTAAAAATACGGTTATCGTAATGACATCTAACCTTGGTTCACAAGATGTTCGTGAATTAGGAGAAGGCGCAACTGATGATGAAGTAAGAACTGTTGTGATGAGTGCTGTAAGTCAGCATTTTCGTCCAGAGTTTATCAACCGTATTGATGAGCTAGTGATCTTCCACTCACTACAAAAAGCTCAGATACGTGGTATCGCAGATATTCAGTTAGATCGTTTACGTTCTCGTTTGAGTGATCGTGATATGAGCTTAACTGTTGATGATACAGCGTTTGATCTGTTAATTGATGCTGGTTTTGACCCGATCTACGGAGCTCGACCTTTGAAACGTGCGATACAACAGCAAGTTGAAAATAGTCTTGCTCAAAAAATATTATCAGGTGAGTTCCAACCAGGAGATAATATTTTGATTAAAGCTGAGGGCGGACAACTGGTATTTGACAAAATCAAACTCAGTTAAATTTTGAAATCTTCAAGTTAAAAAGATGGTGACATAAGTCACCATCTTTTTTTGTATTAAGCAATTTATCAGATTTTTCAATGAATATTACCAATGACATTGCGACATTATGAAAAACTTGATACTTTCTGAGCAAATAAGAAAAAAATTCAGGATGAATTGCAATGGAAAAAAAGCAGCACTATTACACCAATATCGGTGTAATTTTGTTCATAACCGCTCTGCCTTTGAAAGGTTGGGCTGTTCAGCCACTATCAGAAAGGATTCTTGCTCAACAAACATCTATATTAAACAATACCTTACCTTATATTATTCAGAAAGCTGAACAAGATGCTCAGAAGCCTGAGGAAGAGCGGTGGCGTGCTCAGCGAATTTTAAGTGATAATTATTTGCGAGAAATTCGTATTGAAACGCTTTTAGATGGTGTTCTGTCGCCATACGAAGAACAAAAGAAAAATAATGTCGCTGACTTGCGAGAAAAGAAAAAGGCAACGATCAAGCCTCATGCACAAGATCCAGATCGCTTTACGATATATGAGTTTGAATCATCAAATATCAAAGGTGAGATTCGGATTACTGTCAAGTAACCCGATCTCTTGGATGATTTACTTAGATTTGTGGATGTTGGATTTTCCAAGCACGATGGATTTTGTGATTTCGTTTGAAATCTAAACCGATGGTTTCAGACGTGATTTCCTCAATCTGATACATCGCTTCAATTTCTTCATCTAACTCAAACCCACGATAGTTGTTTGAGAAATACAAGGTACCATCACTTGTTAGGCGATTCATTGCACGTTTAATTAATGAAACATGATCTCGCTGAACGTCAAAAGTCCCGTAGAATTTCTTTGAGTTTGAGAAAGTAGGTGGATCAATAAAGATTAAATCATATTGTTCATGACCTTCTTTTAACCACTCAAAGCAATCACTTGCAAAGAACATATGTTGTTCATCGGCATGATCAACAGTTAATCCGTTCAATACAAAGTTTTCTTTTGACCAGCTCAAGTAAGTATTAGATAAATCCACACTCGTTGTGCTTGCTGCTCCACCCAAAGCGGCATGTAAGCTTGCTGTTGAAGTATAACTATACAAATTAAGGAAATGTTTTCCACGTGCTTCTTTTGCAATACGTAAACGCATTTGGCGATGGTCTAGGAATAGACCTGTATCCAAATAATCAGTCAAGTTTACTAAGATACGTGCTTTACCTTCTTGTACGATAAATCGTTTTGATGCTGTACTTTGCTTGGTATATTGATTTGTACCCGTTTGTCTAGCACGTGTTTTGATAAAAATCGCATCACGATTTAGACCTGTAACTGCACGAATAGCAGCTAAAGCTAAATTGAAACGTTTTTTAGCTTTTTCAGGATCAATACTTTTTGGTGGAGCATATTCTTGTACGTGTAATCGATCACCATAAAGATCGACAGCAACATTAAAATCAGGCAAATCTGCATCATAAATACGTAAACAGAATACGCTTTCTTTTACAGCCCATTTTTTTAGGTTTTGCATATTTTTTTGCAAACGGTTTGTAAAATCTTCTGCACCTTCAATTTTTTCAAATTGTTGAGGTTGCCATGTCGCTAGAAATGGTTGAGTAACTGTTGCTGGTTTAATTGTCCCGAATCGAGTGTAGATCGGCAATTTACCATTCATCAAACGTAAAGTTTGTGGATCATTAAATGCCAACACATCCGCTTGTTCAATTTGCGCAGCGATGATTGCAGCACGCTGATTTGGAAAATTTTTCTGTAATAAGCTAGATAAACCTAGATAAAGTGAGCGGTTAGATGCTTTATCACCTAAACGTTCACCATAAGGAGGATTCGTTACGATAAATGCTTTTTTACCTTCAGCGTGGAAATCATCCCAATCTGCTAAAGTACGTTCTTCAATCTGGATTTGATCCAATAGTTTTTCGAAGCCAGCAGCAATAATATTTTGACGCGTGGCTTTAACAGCTTCCCAATCAGCATCGTAAGCATAAAATTTTGGTAAATCTTGTTCTAGCGCTTTTTCATGGCGTTCAGCAGCTTCGGCTTTGAGAGATAACCATAAATCACGATCATGTCCATGCCAACCATTGAATCCAAAACGTCTCACTAATCCTGGTGCACGATCAGTGAGTATCATGAGTGACTCAATGATAAATGTTCCTGAACCACACATTGGATCTAAAATAATATCAGGTCGATAATTTGCTAAATCTGCTTTTAGTAATATCGCAGCTGCAAGGTTTTCTTTGATCGGAGCGTCAGTCATAAAGCGGCGATAGCCACGCTTGTGCAATGAGTCACCCGATAAATCTAAGCAATAAGTATGTTCAGTTTTGCCAGCCAAAGCATAAAGGGTAATTTCAGGCTGTTTAATATCGATACTTGGACGCTTACCAACAGCCTCCATAAACGAATCGACAACACCATCTTTCACACGTAAAGTTGCAAATTGAGTGTTTACTTTAATGTCTCGTTCAACATGTAAACGCACTGCGAAGGTGCTTTGTGGTGCAAAAATGAGAGACCAATCAAAGCTGATTGCACCTTCATAGAGTTCTTCTGCGACATCACGGGCATCATGAGTATGTTCTAATTCGTGAGTGTGGATCGGTAACAACACGCGAGAAGCAAGTCTAGACCACATACAAACTCGATATGCATTTTCTAGTGTACCTTTAAATACCAAACGTCCAGCAAAGCGTTGAATGTTTTGAATACCTAAATTTTCAAGTTCTTGTTGTAATAAGGTTTCAAGTCCATCCGCACAGGTCACCCAATAGTTTGTCAGACGTTGTGTAGAATTCATGCACATTTCCAAAAAAGCAGTTCAGCAATCGGCTATTTTAACTGATTTTTAATGAAACTGTCGGTGCAAATTTGTGTGATCGACCGCATTATTGACTATTATTTTTAGTATTTTTAATCAATTTTCATAAAAATATTTTTTAGGTTTAAATGTATTTTTAATTATTGGTACATATTTTGCTTTCTATGTGATGAATCAAGAATATACATTTCTCCCAACGACGTGAGGACTTTATGAAAGAAAGCATGAATAGTGAAATTAAGGTAAATGCTGAAGCTTTTGCTATCGCAACACAAATGTATGTTCGTTTAAGACGTGTATCCAGTCGTGTAATTGATGTGATGTACTTAGTTAACAATAAAGAATATGCAAAACACATTATAGAAATTGCGTTGGAAACAAGTGACCAAGAGTTGGCTCACTATGTTGATCGTTTACGTCCATTAATAGATTTATATCCAGAGCCTACGTTAGCCATAGTTGAAAATAAAAAGCTAGAAGAAACAGAAGAAAGCTATTTTATGGAAGTTACAGAAGAAGAAATTTATAAAGCTCAAGTCGCTCACCATTATATTGGTGCTTTGCGATAAGTGATAATAATAATAAAAAAACAATAAGTGAAAAATAATTACAGCGTTACAAGGGTGTAGAGCTTTTTCTACATCCTTATTTTTTTGATTTTCTTTTCATCAAATTACCATGCAGAGAAAATATTAACTCGTTATTGTAGATCACCAATAAAAAGTTTTGCTGAGTGCTGAAAACTTCAACGACGAAAGAAATATAAAATCTGTATAATGCGTTAACTTAACGTATAAGGAATCTCTTATGCACGTGGCAGCATTGCATACTTTGAGTCAGATACAGCTCAATCAACAAGGAAATCTCAAGCATTTTTTAACGATTGAGGGGCTTTCAAAAGAAAGTCTGACTAAGATTTTAGATACAGCACAAAGCTTTTTAGATGATAATAATAATTTGATTAATCGTCCGCTTCTAGAAGGGCGCACGGTAATGAATCTATTTTTTGAAAACTCTACTCGTACACGTACTACCTTTGAAGCAGCAGCTAAGCGTTTATCCGCAAATGTATTAAATATTGATATTGCACGCTCAAGTACATCTAAAGGTGAAACTTTGCGTGACACGCTGTGGAATTTAGAAGCTATGGCTGCGGACGTATTCGTCGTGCGTCATTCCTCTTCAGGTGCTGCGCACTTCATAGCAAAAGATGTATGTCCTAAGGTCGCAATTATTAATGCAGGTGATGGTCGTCATGCGCACCCAACGCAAGCGATGCTAGATATGCTGACCATTCGCCGTGAAACTAAAAAGCCTTTTGAGCAATTAAGCGTTGCAATTATTGGTGACATCAAACATTCACGTGTTGCACGTTCAAATGTCGCTGCTTTGCAGACATTGGGCTGTAAAGACATTCGAGTGATTGCACCGAATACTTTGTTACCTGTGGGTTTTAATGAATACGGTGAACATGTTCGCTTGTTCAATCAAATGGATGCAGGTGTGACTGACTGTGATGTCATTATTGCATTACGTATTCAGAATGAACGTATCGACTCTCCAGCATTATCGTCTCAATCTGAGTTTTACAAGATGTATGGTTTAAATAAAGAACGTCTTGCTTTAGCTAAACCAGATTGTATTGTGATGCATCCTGGACCGATGAACCGTGGCGTTGAAATTGATTCGAGTGTCGCTGATGGCGATCAATCAGTGATTTTAAAACAGGTCACGAATGGTATTGCGGTTCGCATGGCAGTATTGGCACTTGCGATGCAAGGTCAGCTCCAAGAACAAGGTTTAATTGAAGCGATTGCTGTATAAGGGTGCTACACATGAGTATTGTAAAAATTGAAAATGTTCGTGTACTCGATCCAATTCAAAAAACAGATCAAGTTAAAACTGTTTATGTAGAGAACGGTAAAATTGTTGATGCAGCATCTCAAGTTGATCAGACGATTGATGGTCAAGGTAAATGGTTAATGCCAACTATGGTTGATCTCTGCGCGCGTTTGCGTGAACCAGGACAACAACAGCACGGCACATTAAAATCTGAGGGGAGAGCTGCGCGAGCAAACGGTATTTTGCATGTAATTACACCTCCTGACTCAAAGCCGATCGTGCAAGATAATGGTGCGTTAATCCATGGTCTAATTGAGAAAGCTCAACTAGATGGTGGTATTTATCTTCAAATTATTGGTGCTCAAACTCAAGGTTTAAATGGCAAGCAACCTTCTAATATGGCTGGTCTAAAAAAAGGTGGCTGTACTGCGGTTTCAAATGCTAATGCCGCCTTTGAAAATGATGATGTTGTGATTCGTACGCTTGAATATGCTGCTGGTCTAGATTTAACAGTAGTATTTTACGCAGAAGAGCCGCAAATCGCGAAAGATGGTTGTGCACACGAAGGCTTTATTGCATCGCGTCAGGGTTTGCCAATGATTCCTGCGATTGCTGAAACTGTGGCGATTGCTAAATATTTACTCATGATCGAAGCAACAGGTGTCAAAGCCCATTTTGGTTTATTGTCATGTGGCGCATCTATTGATTTGATTCGTGCTGCGAAAGCCAAAGGTTTGCCAGTAACTGCGGATGTAGCAATGCATCAACTTCATTTAACTGAACAATTGACGGATGGATTTAATTCTCTAGCACATGTTCGTCCGCCACTGCGCTCTGAACAAGATAAAGCTTTGTTGCGTCAGGGTTTAAAAGAGGGCGTGATTGACGCTATCTGTACCCATCACGAACCATTAAGTAGTTCAGCAAAAATGGCTCCATTTGCTGAAACTCAACCAGGTATTACAGCGTTCGATACCTATGTCGGTTTAGGTGTTCAGCTTATCCAAGAAGGTGTTTTTGATGCTTTAGAATGGGTCGAAAAAGTTACCTTAAATCCTGCTAAAGTTGCCAATATGACTGAACGTTGGAAACAAGAAGCAGGTTGGGTACTGATTGATCCAGAGCTAGAGTGGACTGTTTCAAAAGAAACAATTTTATCTCAAGGTAAAAATACACCGCTATTAGGTCAAACCTTGAAAGGCAAAGTGCTGCAGACATTTATCTAAACTTTATTTCTAAGCAGAATAGGTCAAGTTACTTATTCTGCTTAATTATTTCAATTAGTTAATTCATTATTGTAATCTTTTCTTAAAGAGTTTATTGGTAGATTATTTCGCTTCTAAAAAGGTTCTATAAAAATGAGAATTACATTCATTGGTGCAGGGCGTGTTGCCTATCATTTAGCAAAAGTACTCCATCCTGATCACCAGATTGTACAAGTTTTTAGTCGTGATTTAGAAAAAGCCAATCGTTTAGCATCGTTAGTGGATGCTGTTGCCATCAGTGATTTTGAGCAATTAAGTTCTGATATTGATCTAGTGATCATCGCTATTTCAGATCAAGCAATAGCTGAAGTTATTCAAAAAATTAGCGCTTATTTGCAGCAAGTATTAATTGTACATACTTCAGGAAGTACAAGTTTAGAAGTTCTTTCAGTAGTTCACGACAAATCAGGTGTATTTTATCCTTTACAAACATTTAGTTATGAACGAGAGATTGACTGGACTACAACGCCTGTGTTTGTCGAGGCTGTAAACAATCATGATTTGGATTTACTCACCTCATTAGCAGGTAGTTTGACTCAGAAGGTTTACCAATACAGCTCTCAACAGCGTCAAACATTGCACATGGCTGCTGTTTTTGCATGTAATTTTAGTAACTACTGTTATGATATTGCTAAACAAATTGTTGATGAACAACAGGTCGATTTTTCTTTACTTCACCCATTGATATTGGAGACTGCACAAAAAGCAACGATCAATGACCCTAAAGAAATGCAGACAGGTCCAGCCATGCGTGGTGATGAAAATATTTTAAAAATGCATCATAACTTATTAAAAAAAGATGCAAGAAATGATCTTGTTGATGTTTATCAGCTCTTAAGTGAAGGTATTAAGACCCGTCATTTACATGGTAAATAACCATAAATGTATGAATTGTATAATCTTTTTTTATCTAAACTAAGCTCGGTCGTATTTGCATTTTTTTATAATTAATAATAAGAGGGGCAGGTTGAATAATGCCTGTATTAGAAAACATAAGTATTGTTTATAAACACATTTAGCTGATATGAGTTGTTTAAATATCAGCTTAGAAATTAGGTAAATGTGTCTTGAGCTTAATCAATTCTTTTGTTTAAAACGATGTTTGCATTTTAGACATAAATAATCTTGGAAAATATTCTTGTCGATCACGACACCCGCTTTTTTTCCGAAAATATTACCAACGACGCCACCTGTAATCCCGACACTAATTGCACCCACGAAAGTTCCAATAGTTCCACCAACAATTACACCCAATGGACCTGCTACAGTTCCTATAGCTGCGCCAACTGATGCACCAGTTGCTGCACCACCTACTGTACCAGCAGTTGTGCCAGCAGCAGTCATTAAAACGCCACCTGTAGTTTTCAGTAATTTGTCATGATCACGTACTTCGATTTCTGTAGAACCACATTTGGGGCATTGCAGAGTTTTTTCCATAAAACCAACCTATCTTCATCTTTGGGCTAAATCATTGCACTGAATAGAGCACTCATTGTTTATGAGGCAATAATTTCTTCATTTGAGATCAAAATGATTCATTATTTATTTTAGCTAAACATGAATAAAAAATATTTATAGATCATGTAAATAGAGGGCTGTAAATTTGAACACATTTGATTTTACAAAGTAAGCATATAGGTTTGATAGGTACAGCTTTTATAAGTTGTTTTAATAATTCACTTTTTGTCTTTTATATTTGAAATTTAAAATTGAGTTGGTTTTTAATAGGTTGAAATAGCATTAAATGTTGATATTTAATGCTATTTTTTAATTTTGATGAATTGCTACTTTATTTTTTTGAAAATAAAGTCATTGATCTTATGACCAGATTCAAGCCCACGACGTTCGAATTTGGTCACTGGACGCCATTCAGGGCGAGGGTAGCTATTACCTTTACCTGCTAAATTTTCCATATCAGGACGATTGTCCAAAATATCAAGCATCCATTCTGCGTATGGTTCCCAGTCAGTAGCTGCGTGGAAAGTCCCACCAAGTTCCAACTTCTGTTCAACTAATTGCATACGCTCATGTATCACGAAGCGGCGTTTAAAATGACGCTTCTTCTGCCATGGATCTGGGAAATAAAGTTGTACACAGTTAATACTGTTGTCTGGCATTTCACGTAATACTTGGATTGCATCAGCATCCAATACAAATAAGTTCTTTAAACCTGCCATGCCTGCTTCATAGACACATTGTGCGATACCAGGAACATGCACTTCAATGCCGACAAAGTTGCGCTCAGGATTTGCTTTAGCCATGAGTACTAAAGAACGTCCCATACCAAAACCGATTTCAACGGTTAATGGACGTTCGGGATGCTCAAAGTGCTGACGTAAATCCCCAACAGGGTATTCCAAAATTAAATCACGATAATCTTCTAAAGCAGTACGTTGTGACGTATTGAGCGGAGCTGAACGACGCATAAACGTCACAATTTCACGGTGCTCAGGCAAATTGTCGAGTTCCGTAATTTGCGTTTCTAACTGATCGTTTGACATGATTCTGGGGATATAAATATAGAAATGCCGTATTTTAAGTGTTCAGGTGTTCAAGTCAAACTTTTAAATCGTTTTATTTACTTGAAACTTTTTAGTAGTGATTAAAATTTGTCAAAAAAGCTTCATAGAGTTGTCATAGAAGTTGCATAGCCTAATTACAATTTAAAACACTTAGTAAAAAACTATGAAAAATTTTAATTACCATTCGCTTGCAATTTGTTTAGGTCTGTTAGGAGCTTCTTCTACATTTTCTATTGCACATGCGCAACTCATGTTTAGCCAATATGTTGATGGCAGTAGCAACCGTAAAGGTTTAGAGATCTATAATCCAGATGCGACAACAGTAAATTTAGCAGATTATGAAATCCAACAATTTAATAATGGGGGAACAGTCAAAACAGCAGCATTTCCTTTACAGGGGGCTTTAGCCAGTAAACAGAAATATCTAATCGGGCGTTCAGAATTACAAACACAATTAGGCAACAAAGTGAATCAAGTAGCAGGTCTGTCATTCAATGGAGATGATGCGATTGTATTACTTTATCGTGGTACGCCTGTAGATCGTTTTGGACGGATAGGTGAGCGTCCAACTTCAGGTTGGGGCACTACAGTTTATAGTGTTGCTAATAGTTTTAAACGTATTCAAACTGATAATCCTGTGATTAGTGTTGATCCGACTAGTCCATTTGATTTAGATCAGTCTTGGCAAGCTTGGTCAGATCGAAATGATTTTTCAAATTTGTCAGGTTCAACAACAACGCCTCCAGTCAATGAATCAGTCGGCTGTAGCAGTACGGATACTCCAATTGCGAACTTAGCACAGTCAACTCAAAATCAAAATTATACGATTCGTGGGGTGATCACGGCGGACTATCGCTATAGCAATGGATTTTCAGGTTTCTATATACAAACACCTGATAGCAAAGCAACGCCAAATGTGAGTAATGCGATTTTTGTTTATATTCCTGCGAGCAGTGCTGTCAAAGGCGGACAAATCGGCGATGAGGTGATTTTACGCGGTCGTCTCACTAACTATCAAAACCAACTTCAAATTGATCAATTACAGCAAGACATACAAACCTGTAATCAAAATATGGCATCGCTAATTCAGCCACTTGATCTTAATTTGCCATTTACGAGTTTGACTGAAAATACAGGTAATACACCAAAACGCTATCAAGGCATGTTGGTGAAATTACCGCAAACTTTAACTGTCAGCGAGAACTATAATTTTGGGCGTTATGGTGAGTTGTCCCTGAGTCTTGGTCGCCTATTTATTCCTACCAATCTATATCCAGCTTTATCGAATGAAGCGAAGGCATTGGCACAACAAAATTTGCTTTCTAAGATCATTTTTGATGATGGCTATAATAATCAAAATCGAGCGCCAAGGTTGCCACAAAACTTTAGTGCGTTAAACACTTTACGTTCTGGATATCAATTAAAGAATGCACAAGGTATTTTGGAATATCGCTTTAATGCTTGGCGTATACAACCGATTGTAGGTACAAACTTGCCTGAAGTCGTTACCACAACTAATCCACGAACGACAATTGCTGTGAAACAAACGAAACATATTCGTGCTGCAGCATTTAACGTGTTGAACTATGACAATGGCAAGAATGGTTTCCCTACAGAACGTGGTGCGAACAGTCAGGCTGAATTTGATAAGCAACATGCCAAAATCATAAGTGCATTAAAATCCATTGATGCTGATGTGTATGGTTTGATGGAGATTGCCAATAATGGTTATGGTAGTGATAGTGCGGTTGCTTATTTAACCAAAGCTTTAGGGCAAGATTGGAAATATGTAATTCCTGAAGATTTAAATCAATTAGGCACAGATGTGATTGCTGTGGCGATTATTTATAATAGCAAACGTGTTCAACCAGTGAATAAAGCAGCTGTTCTAGATCTGGGTGAAAAGAATCGTTCGACTATCGCACAATCATTCAAACCAGTGCATGGTGGACAAATTTTCACAGTAATTCCAAATCATCTTAAATCTAAAAGTTGTTCGGGCGTTGACTTGAACTCGCTTGATGCTGATCAAAAAGATGGTCAAGGCTGCTGGAATCCGACTCGTGTTAAAGCCGTCGAACAGCTCACTCAGTGGATTGCAAAGAATCCTACCCAAGTCAAAAATCCAAATATTTTGTTGCTTGGTGATATGAATAGCTATGCCAAAGAAGACCCAATTTTAGCTTTTGAAAAAGCCAACTACAGAGTTCTACTCAATGACAGCAAAATCGGAGAGGGTACGAACGCTTATAGTTATGTCTTTGGGGTTTCCAGTAATAGTGATGGTTATGGTGGAGCAGGCAATCTTGATCATGCGATTGCTGATGCAAATCTCTATAAACGTGTAGTTAAAGCTTTTGCTTGGCATATCAATGCTGATGAGCCGACAGTACTTGATTACAATGAAGAATATAAAACTGATGAGCAAAAAGAGCTTTTCTTTGCTGCAGACCCATATCGTTCATCTGACCATGACCCTGTCATTGTAGACTTAGACTTAAAAACACCAGATGCTCAGCTAGAATCGAATCAGAAAAATATCATTGTCGAGTTCTTAAATTCTCTATTTGAGTGGTTAGGTAAGCTTTTTGGTCGAGCTTAACTACATTTCGTGACATTGTGCAGTTTGTTTTTTCATAAATTAATCAATCGTCACGGAATATAACTTGCAAGCTAGAAAAAAATTCATTAATAGTAGATGGGTAGATGTTTTTAGCATTAGAGCTATTATAAATTTAAATCTATATCTGTTCTCGATGTTCATTCGAAGTTCAAGAGCGTAAGTAGTTAGATAACAAGGATTAGAGATGAAGTTGTATTATTCACCAGGCGCATGTTCGTTAGCGGCACACATTATTTTAAATGAAATAAATGTTGATTTTGATTTAGAACGAGTTGATTTAAAAACGCATAAAACTTCTAAAGGTGCAGATTATTACGAGATTAATCCTAAGGGGTATGTCCCAGCACTAGAAATTAATCCAGGTCTAATTTTGACTGAAAATGTAGCGATATTACCATTCTTAGCACAACACGATCCAAAGCAAGATTTGATTCCACCATCAGGGATGGGGCGAGCTAAAGTATTGGAATGGTTGGGTTATTTGAACTCAGAACTTCATGATGCATATGCTGTTTTCTTTGGTGGTAAACTTACAGATGATGAAAAGACCAAAGCATATGCAGAAGTAGATCGTTTACTTAAATATATCGATAATTATTTAGCTGAATCTGAATATGATTATCTAGTTGATGATAATTTTGGTCCAGCGGATGCATATTTATTTGTACTGACAAACTGGTCAAATCATATTGAGCATGATTTAACGCCTTATACCAATATTATCGCGCTTCGTAATAAAGTAGCTGAACGTCAGTCTGTACAAATTGCAATGCGTGATGAAGGTTTGTTTAATTAAAAATCTACAAATAAAAAAGCCTCTATACAGAGGCTTTTTTATTATCAACAAATTATTGTTGAGCTTTTTCTTTAACGTTCGCAGCACCTGATTCTACAGCACCAGCAACATTGGCAGTCGCATCACGTGCAGCAGCTTCAGTTTTAGCAGCAGCTTCAGCAGTTGCATGAGCAGTATGATCAGCAGCAGCGTCGATTTGATCAGCAGCAGTATCAACCGCTGTAGCTACATTGGTTGTTGCAGCATCAGCAGCATCTTTCACATCAGCGCCAGCTTGTTCAGCAGCGTTTTCTAAATGTTCACCCGTTGTTGCACCAGTTTCAGGTGCTTTATCTTTATTACAGCCTACAAGAGCAACAGTAGCAGCTAGACCTAACGCAACAAGTAATTTATTCATTTTCATATTTCCTTTTCGTTGTGGCATCCAACAAGTATGGATATCGAAAATATAAACACAAAGCGAGTGAATAAGAAAGTTACAAATTTGTTGATAACTTGTAAAAACACACACTTACATTGTTAAATATAAGTGTGGTCACAAAACAAGATATTGACTTAGTTTGTAGAACGAATCATGTAATCAAAGGCAGATAATGCAGCTTTCGCACCTTCGCCTGTTGCGATGATGATTTGCTTGTATGGTACTGTCGTACAGTC
>NZ_JAKTID010000047.1:0-57326 GCF_027854795.1 Acinetobacter sp. AOR34_HL
ATGATCAAAAACTTCATTGATGACTTTATTCTCGATAAAAATCATCTGCTACCACAGAGAATCTATAAATAATAGTGCGTAAGTCCTAATTATTTTAATTCTTCTTATGCTTGCTGTAGTTACATATCTCAAATCACCGAATTTCAAGGGGAAAGTTGGTGAGTTTATGGTTTCTGAGCATGTTGCTAAGTATTTAAGTGCTGAATATATATTGCTTAATAATTGTACTTTACCTGATCAGAAAGACGGGACGACTCAAATTGATCATATTTTAATAAGCCCTTATGGTGTTTTTATTGTTGAAACTAAAAACTATACGGGATGGATTTTTGGAAATGCTCGCCAGAAGCAGTGGACACAAAAAATTTATAAGAAAAGTTATAAATTTCAGAATCCGTTACACCAAAACTATAAGCATATTAAAGTATTGGAAATGGTTCTAAGTGATGTTGTTGATCCGCAGTATTTGCATTCTATTGTTGTATTTACAGCTCGAAGCGAATTTAAAACAGATATGCCTGAAAATGTCTTTCGTAGTAAAGCTTGGATTGAATACGTAAAACGTTTTGATCAACAGGTGATTAGTCCTATGAAGCTCAAAAGAATTAAATATCGAATTGAAAAAGAAGTATTAGAGCCTTCTTGGAAGACAAATCGATTGCATGTTGAGCATTTAAAGCAAAAGCAAATAGAAAAGAAATCCACTGTATAAGTGACTGTAGAAATTGATGATTTAACTCAATCGTATTGCCAGATTTGGCTATTGTACTTTGCCCTATATCCAGTTACTTTTTATGAGGAATAATCAAGTCTGTTAGACAAGTAAACGAATATTTAGATGTGCATTTGAGCATAATCTTTTCGCATTTTGAAAGAATGAAAATAACAGGGATAGCAATGACACAAACAGCATTTGACTTTGTAGTAATAGGTGGTGGTTCGGCGGGTAGTGTGCTTGCAGGTAGACTCTCGGAGAATCCAAATATTTCAGTATGTTTATTGGAAGCGGGTGGAGACGGCAATAGCTGGTTGGTGAATACACCAGCAGCTGCGGTGATTAGCATCCCAACGAAACTGAATAACTGGGCGCTAGAAACCATACCGCAAAAAGGTTTAAATGGACGTAAAGGATATCAACCACGTGGCAGATGCTTGGGGGGTAGTTCAGCGATCAATGCAATCGTGTATATTCGCGGGCATCGAGATGATTATGATCATTGGGCAGCTTTAGGAAATACCGGTTGGTCCTATGATGAAGTGTTACCATATTTTAAAAAATCAGAACATAACGAAAGAATTAAAAATGAGTATCATGGACAGCATGGTCCACTCAATGTAAGTGAACTACATTCAGATAATCCATACCAAAAAACCTTTATTGAAGCAGCTAAACAAGTAGGCTATCCACTGAATGATGATTTTAATGGCGCAGAGCAAGAAGGCGTAGGTGTCTATCAAGTTACCCAGAAGAATGGTGAACGTTGGAGTGCTGCACGTGGGTATTTATTGCCTTATATCGGTAAGCGTCCAAATTTACATGTGATCACACAAGCGATGGTATCGCGAATTGTGATCGAAAATGGTCGTGCTGTAGGCGTGGAATTTAAGCATAAAGGACAAGTCACAGTTGTTCGTGCAAATAAAGAAGTTTTACTCTCTGCAGGGGCTTTCCAATCACCACAAGTTTTGATGCTTTCGGGGATTGGTCCTCGTCAAGAATTAGAAAAACACGGTATTCCTGTGGTTAAAGATTTAGCTGGAGTTGGTGAAAATCTACATGACCATCCTGACTTTATTTTTGCTTATAAGACTAAACAAATAGATGGAACTTTCGGTGTTTCTGTTGGTGGTAGTTTAGATTTAATCAAACAAATTGGGCGTTATCGTAAGGAGCGTCGAGGCTTAATTACGACCAATTATGCAGAGTGTGGTGGTTTCTTAAAGAGCCATCCTGAGTTAGATAAACCGAATCTACAACTGCATTTCGTCATTGCTGTAGTAGATAATCATGCTCGAACCATGCATACAGGACACGGTATTTCATGCCACGTATGTTTGCTCAATCCTCGTGCGCGTGGTTCGGTCAAACTCAGTGGCAAAAATGTAGATGATCCGCTATTAATTGACTTTAAATTCCTTGAGGATGAGCAAGACCTTCAAGATATGGTTGATGGATTTAAAGTCACGCAAAAGTTAATGCAAGCACCTGCTTTGAGTGAAAAAATTAAAGAAGATATGTTTACTGCAAACGTGCAATCTGATGATGAGATTCGTGAGATTTTACGCCAACGTGTCGATACGGTGTATCACCCAGTTGGTAGTTGCAAAATGGGTGTAGATGAGATGGCTGTGGTTGATCCTGAGCTGAAAGTATATGGTATTCAAGGCTTGCGTGTGATTGATGCGTCGATTATGCCAACAGTGGTAAATGGTAATACCAACGCACCTGCGATCATGATTGCTAAAAAAGCAGTAGACATGATTCGCGAAACTTGGAAGTGAGTATATGGAGCTAAGGTTTTGCCTTAGCTCTCTTCTTTATTATCTGAGTTACGTGGTGTTTCCAACATACGCGGAAAGGTGAAATTAAAATCATCTAGTGCATAACGAAATAATTGAGCAGGGCGTTTACCGACAATTTTTTGTTGCCCTGTTTCCTCAACTGCTCCCGCCTCCTGCATGCGTCGTCTAAATGATTTTTTTTCTAGGGTTTGGCCTAAAATAATTTCATAGATTGTTTGTAATTCGGTCAGGGTAAATAATTCAGGCATGAGACTAGCTGGGAGTGCGGTATAGCGGGTTTTATTGCACAAGCGATCAAATGCTAATTTTAGTAATTTCTGATGGTCAAAAGCTAATTCTAGTTGCAAGGCTTCTTCTATAGAAATCCATTTACTCATTTCAGTTGTTGAAGTCTTTTTAATTTCAAATTTACTAAAATCAATCAGTGCAAAATACAGTGATGTAATCGACCAACCGCGCGGATCACGATGCTGATTGCCGATGGTTTCAACTTGTTCTAGATAAGGGGAGTGAATCCCTGTTTTTTCAAGCAGTTTACGGTGAGCTGTTGCCATTAAATCTGGATCGGTTTTTAAATCAATAAAACCACCTGGAAGCGCCCATTTCCCTTTTTCGGGAAAGTTAGAGCGTTGAATCATTAAAACCTGTAATTGACCTTTTGCCACAGAAAAAATTGCCATATCAACCGTAAACAGTGGGGTGTCATAGTCTGTTTTTTGATAGTGGGCAAGGTATGCCTGTTCGGACGTATGGATAGTTTCCTTACTCATAGAAATATTAAGAAATCGGAATAAAGTAACATCATAGCGGAGTCTTATTGGGTTCTCATCATATTTTAGGATAAGCCACTACGTCTTACACTTCACTAAAGCTAATAACTTTAGTTTGTTCAGGCTCGACCTGAGAAGCGTTTAAAGCTTCGTAAATGTTTTGGCAAAAGTAGGCAAAATCTGAGGTACGGCAAAGATTGATAATCTTTGCCGTACCGTAAGGCGAAAGCTTTGCTTAAGCACTTAACTATTCATTTCATTTATCTTGCACTAAGCCAATGCTTTAGTCGCTTTGGCTTGTTCAGGTTGCGGATGACTTTTCCGAGTATCTAATCACTGGATGTGTTTTAATCATAGAGAGTTTTGCCTAGACCAATCTCTCCCGAATTTGGTCAAGAGAGCATTCTCTTAATAATTGACCATTTTCAAATACAGTTTGCAGTGCGCCCATATTTTCCTGTTCAAAGCTTTGTTGATCAAATAACTCAAAGCCATTATTAGTCTGTTCAACCCTTAATAATCCTTTGGCTGATTTTTTAACACCTGAGTCTGTCACAGGGTCTTTAAACAGTTCACGACCTACGCCGTTGACTTGACCCCAAGTGGCTTTTACGGCAAAGCCAAAAGTGTCGCGAGTTAAATAGTTATAGGCATAGCTGCCAATACCAAAGACTAGATTATTCGAGGCAAAGCCTTTGGCTTCTAAGCCTTTTAGGATATTTTGGGCACGTTCTAGAGTAATCGAGTCACCATAGATTAAACCAACACGCTCGTTGAGTACTTTATAGCCTTGAGCTGTTTCTGTGCCGCCAAAAATTTCCCATAAACATTGCACTGCACCTTTATAAGCTGGACTATCTCGCTCTGCATCCAGGATCGCCACAGATAATTTTCACAGGATCACCAGAGTCAGGGCGAAACACCACTTTGGCGAGTCCGAGCGCATTCGGTTGGCGATTTAGGATCTCTGATTTTAATTTCACGCTAAACTCTGTAATCACACGCCAAAAATCCCAAGTATCTGAAACGATACTGACCACGCCACTCGGATAGAGTTCACAGATCAGACGTCTAAAGGTCTCGATTTCACTCTCTTCACTGCCCAGACACATCACACTGTGTTCTGTTGCAGGCACCGAAACACCGACGACACCAGTGGCGTTATAATATTCTTCAGCATAGTCAATTGATGCAACTGAATCGGTACCGATAAAACTGGTCAAGTGCCCCACGCCTGATTGAGCTGCATCATAGATCCCACTCATCCCACGGCTACTAAAATCATGGCCTTGAACAGCAACAAAGTCTAAAGGTACACCTGTTTTTTCTGCATATTGAGTTAACAAGCGTTTGTATTCATAAGCAATTGTTGAAGTGGTGCAACTTTTCCATAATTCGGCACTGAGCACAGTTTCAATATAGTTGGTTAACCAAAAGAAATTCGGATCAGTATTGATAATTGTCAATACAGGCACTTTGATATTGACTCGACTACCTTCTTCTAGTGCTTTAATCTTTAAAGGTAAATAGCCAAGATCGTGCAATGCTTCGATGTGTTCAACGGGAACAGCACCTTCACCTAGAGAATTGTCCATGCGACGTTTATAGGCTGTGACCACTTTGGCTTTAGGTTGATTAAAGAAGCCCTCGTTCCAAGTTTCAATTAAAAAATGTTTGATAAAACCTTGTAAACCGAAGAACACAATCTTGTCATCAAAATCAGGCAGCATTTTGGCTAAACGTGATGAGCGAGGGGTGAAGTTAGCATAGACGTATTCAGTCCCCACTGGATACTGACGACGGTGATCGGCTTTGTAGAAATCAATTGCATTGAGTGGATTTATTTTAATAGTCATTTTATAGGCCTCTTACTTAAGAGCTTAGTATTGAAAATTGATAATGTTGAGTTTGTTTGCTTTTGCTTGTGGCAGGCTATTACTGGTAAACACCTGATCGACCAAGCCATCAAATACCGCCAGCCCCTTACTAAAAATGCCGTGTGTGACATACAAGATAATGTTTTGGCAGTTTAGGCTGCGTAGTTGTTTGGCAATACCAATAAAGGTTGCACCACCGTCACAAATATCATCGGTGATCACGGCTGTTTTTCCTGTCAAATCAGGGCTATTCACCGCTATTGCTCTAATTTTTCCAGTGTTTGGATCACGTTGTTTTTCACAGTGAATGATGTCAATCGCCTGTTGGCGTTGCGAATTGATGCCGTTGGCAATCGCTTGGGTGCGTTGTATTGCACCTGCATCAGGACAGATCAACACGGTATTATCTGCGCTTAAGATCTGCATCAATGTTGAGCTTTGCTGGATAATCTCAATCGGTTCGATATTGATTACCTCTTGGAAGTTGGTATTTTTGCGTAACAGCTCTATGGTCTTTGGACTATGACAATCCCACACCACAATTTTCTGACGTTGTCCTGCAAATTTTTCGCTATTGCTATTCAATAACTTGGTCATTAAATCTAATGAGAAGGCCTGACCTTGTGCACAGATACGATCTTGACGTGCGTAAGGAAAATAAGGGATTTCCACCGAAAGGCGCGAGCCTTGTTCTAACAACACATTTTCCAGTAATAGATAGTCCATTACATCTGTACTGTGATTCAGTGAGGCTGTGATCTGAGCGTGTGCTTGTAATTGGTTCAATAACTCTGGTTGTAGTTGAATATGACGTTCGCCACCTGAAAACTGCAAAAACTCGATGGGAACATTCGCTTGAGCTGTCATAAGTTGGATCGTCATTTTTAATTTCTCTTTTATAGTGGCTTAAAGCCAGTAAATATATATTGGCATAAAGACACTATTAAAAGCAAGTATTAAATTCGATCTTTTTTAATAAAAATAGGGAGTAATTTAGAAAAAAAGATTCATCTATTTGAAGTTAAAAGAGAATGATTTTTAAACTGCATTATCGAGTGATTTATAAAGCTGATCTTATTTGATAGGGGTATTGATCTTTAAGTCATATGTTCTGACAATACTGTATGTCAAAATTAAAAATGAAATAAGTGAGCTAAACTGTTTTAATGAAAAAATTAAAACAGTTAACACATGCAATAAAACAATAAGGAAAGCATCCTATGAAATCTCTAGTTTGTCATAACGCTGAATTGAAGCTTGAAGATAGTCTTCAATTAGTTCCTGCTAAAGGACAGGTGTTACTTGAAGTGGTACGTTGTGGAATCTGTGGTTCTGATTTACACATGCAACATCACTGTGATCATATGCATGATTTGGCAGCACGTGTGGGGTTTAATGGGGTAGCAAAATCCTCAGATAAGCTGGTTTTTGGTCATGAGTTCTGCGGTAAAGTGTTAGATTATGGTCCAAAAACGCGCCGTAAATTAAAAGCCGACACACTAGTTTGTGCGATGCCGCTATTAAATATTGATCCAAAAGGTTATGTCCCAACTGGTCTATCGCCGAGTGCTTCGGGTGGTTATGCTGAGCAAATCTTGGTCCAATCAAGTTTAATGTTTGAAGTGCCAAATGGCTTAGATGCCGACAGCGCAGCGTTAACTGAACCGATGGCTGTTGCTTTACATGCAGTTCGTCGTAGTCGGATTAAGAAAAATGAACCAGCGATTGTAATTGGCTGTGGTCCTGTTGGTTTAGGCGTAATTATTATGCTCAAAGCCGCGGGAGTTAAAACGGTAGTTGCTAGTGATTTTTCACCAAATCGTCGTAGACTCGCTGAACTGTGCGGTGCAGATGTCTTGATTGATCCTAAACAACAATCTCCATTTAGTAGTTGGAAAGAGCTTGGTCTACTCGGCAATGTTTCTGAAGCAATCAATATGGGGATGGGTATTTTTGATAAAGTTCAGACTTTCTCTTTGCCGTGGGTTAATGCTATGCGCGTCGGGGATAAGCTTGGTCTATTACCGAAACGTCCTGTGATTTTTGAATGCGTAGGTGTCTCTGGCATCATGCAGCAAATCTTGGAGGGTGCACCATTGTTCTCACGTATTGTGGGCGTAGGTGTCTGTATGCAAAGTGATAAGATCGAACCTGCATTGGCGATCAATAAAGAATTGGAAATCCAATATGTATTGGGTTATACACCACTTGAGTTCCGTGACACCCTGCATATGATTGCTGAAGGTAAAATTGATGTCTCACCGCTGATTACGGGTGTGGTTGGTCTGGAAGGTGTAGGGAATGCCTTTGATGCCTTACGTGATCCAGAGCAACATGCAAAAATTCTGATCGATCCAAAACGAGCAGGATCAGATATTGAGTTGATCAATGCTTAAATCATATTGAATAAAAAGCTGCATTGATTGCAGCTTTTTTTATTGTGCTGATTAAAAACTTTTTGTCAGTGAGACAGCCACAGTGGAATCAATTGGATTTGAGACTTTGGCATTAGGATTGCCATTGCTATATTGCTTGTAGTAATCATCTTTATCCCATGCTTTGCTGTAACTTAAACTTCCCAAAAGGTTGTACGGGAGTTCTTTATTAATGGCAAAGCTGACGTCTTGAAAGTTTGCATCAGAGAAGTTTTTGATTCGCTGATGACCATAGTGAGCATCTGCCGACCAGCCTTGCCCTAAAGGTTGATGCCAACTGACATCAAGATAACCTGAACCACGAGAATGTTTATTAGTACCAATACCTAAAGTATCCGAGTTATTCCCGAAGTAATCTTGGGTGTAGGTAATGGAATATTTAACACTTAATGGTCCATAACTGATTTCTGGGATTATTTCACCGTAATCAAAGCGAGTATTTCCTGTTTCTGCTGTAGTTTTGGCGCCAGGATAATAGTAGTAAGCGACTTTAGTGCCTAGAGTTAGATCTCCAAAACTACGGCTGTAACCCGTATAAACATCCCACTCTACTGATGCATCACGAATAAAATGATCACTCACAGTCGATGCCCAAGTTCCAGCATAAAAACCATTATCATGGTTATAGTCTATTCCACCTTGAATTGCAGGTTTGCCCCAAGTTTGTTGAAAACCACGTGATACATATTGACTTGCGAGTGTTAGATTAGCGCTAAAAGGTGATGCTATTTCTGTGCTTGCTTCAGTGGCATGAGCAGTGTGCAAGAAGAAGCCCAAAGGGACTAGAAGTAAAATTCTTTTCATTTGAATTTTCCTAATGGTTGGCAGCACCTTAGTGTCATAAGGTGCTGAACATAACTGGACTAGGTTATGCAAATGGACGTAAAGGAGTCTGACGAACAGGGCTTGATCCTGCTTTGAAATAAGGTGCTTGCGAAGGTGGTAATTTTTGCCCACGAATTTGATCAGCAATTTTTTCTGCCATCATAATCGTGGTGGCATTTAAGTTGCCTGTGATAATGATTGGCATGATAGAGGCATCAATTACACGTAGCCCGCGTACGCCGTGAACACGACCTTGACCATCGACAACAGCCATTTCATCTTCACCCATTTTGCAACTGCATGATGGATGGTAGGCTGTCTCGGCATGTTCTCGAACAAAAGAGTCTAGTTCAGCATCGGTTTTTAACTGCATACTTGGGCTGATTTCTTCGCCACGATAAGGGTCAAGTGCAGGTTGATGCATGATTTCACGCGTGATACGAATCCCATCTCTGAATTCACGCCAATCTTGTTCGGTGGACATGTAATTAAATAAGATACTTGGATGTTCAAATGGATCTTTGGATTTGAGTTTGATCCGACCACGTGACGGTGAACGCATTGAACCAACATGAGCTTGAAAGCCATGCTCATTCACGGCATTACTACCGTTGTAGTTAATTGCGACAGGTAAGAAGTGATACTGAATATTTGGCCATTCAAATTCATCAGATGAACGAATGAATCCACCAGCTTCAAACTGATTGCTTGCGCCAATCCCTTTGCCCAGGAATAACCACTCTGCACCAATCGCAGGTTGGTTGTACCATTTCAATGCTGGGTAAAGTGAAACTGGTTTTTTACATTTGTATTGTAAATACATTTCCAAATGATCTTGCAGATTTTCACCCACACCAGGTAAGTCTTGAATAACTTCAATATCCATCGATTTGAGGAAAGTGCTTTGTCCAACACCTGAGCGCTGTAAAATTTGCGGTGATGCAATTGCCCCTGCACATAACAAGACTTCACGTTTGGCATGTGCTTGTTTCATGTTGGCTTGATCTAAACCAATAATGTATTCGACACCAATTGCTTGTTTATGACTAAATAAGATTTTATTGGTCATGGCGTGGGTGACAATCGTCAAATTGGGACGACCTTTTGCCATATCTAAATAACCGCGAGCAGTACTCGAACGACGCCCTTGCGGTGTCACCGTTCGATCCATCGGACCGAAGCCTTCTTGCTGATAACCGTTTAAATCATCTGTACGAGGATAACCTGCCTGTACACCTGCTTCGATCATGGCATGAAACAGTTCATTATTGCCTTGTTTTGGGGTTGTGACTGAAACAGGACCTTCACCGCCGTGATAATCGTTAGCACCAATGTCGCGTGTTTCTGATTTTCGGTAATATGGTAAACAATCCGCATATCTCCAATCTTCAAGCCCTTGATGCGTTGACCATTGGTCTAAATCCATCGCGTTACCACGGATGTAGCACATACCATTAATGAGTGATGAGCCACCTAGACCTTTACCACGACCACACTCCATACGGCGATTGTTCATATGTGGTTCAGGGTCGGTCAAATATGCCCAATTGTAGCGACGGCCTTGTAGTGGAAACGCCAAAGCGGCTGGCATTTGCGTGCGGAAATCAAGCCGATAATCTGGACCGCCTGCTTCTAATAATAATACTGAGATATCTGCATCTTCAGTTAAACGTGCAGCGAGGACGTTACCTGCTGAGCCTGCACCAATAATAATATAATCGTATTCTTGCTTATTCATAATCTGCCTTTATTTGTTGCAAGATCAACTGAATACATGTGACTCAGTTGATCAAGATAAGATAAAGCGCAATGCTTTTAGAAAATGCTTTGGTAATCACCAAGCTCAACTTGAACGGATTTAATGCGTGTGTAGTGAGATAGGGTCGAGATCCCATTTTCACGACCTACACCAGATTGTTTATAACCACCGACTGGCATTTCAGCAGGGGATTCGCCCCAAGTATTGATCCAACAAATACCAGCTTCGATTTGGTGAATAATGCGATGTGCTTTGTTAATGTCTGGTGTCACCACACCTGCTGCTAGACCAAAAGTGGTGTTATTGGCACGACGAATGACTTCATCTTCAGTTTGGTAGCTCAAGATGCTCATGACTGGACCAAAGATTTCGTCCTGCACGATTCGCATATCATCAGTACAGTCTGTAAATACTGTCGGTAATACATATGCACCGTCAGCCAATTCACCCGTTGCTCGATCACCACCGATCAGTAATTTGGCGCCTTGTTGTTTACCAGTATTGATGTAGGAAAGAACTTTTTCCATATGCGGGAAACTGGTTAATGGACCAAAATTGGTATCTGCATTCATTGGGTCGCCGATACGAATACGTTGCACACGTTCTAATACTGCATTTTCAAATTCTGTTTTTAATGATGCTGGAATAAAGACACGCGTACCATTGGTACAGACTTGACCAGAACTAAAGAAGTTCGCCATCACCGCAATATCTGCGGCTTTATTCATATCTGCATCTTCACAGATGATCAGTGGTGATTTACCACCAAGTTCCATCGTCACTTCTTTTAAGCTTGAAGCAGCAGCGCTTGCCATCACTTTTTTTCCAGTTTCAACACCGCCAGTAAACGAAATTTTTTCAATGACAGGATGTTCTGTCAGCCATTGACCGATATCACGACCAGCCCCTTGTACGACGTTGAATACACCATCAGGTACACCTGCTTCGGTATAAATTTCAGCAAGTTTAAATGCGCTAAGTGGGGTGATTTCACTTGGTTTGAAAATCATGGCATTGCCCGCAGCGAGCGCAGGAGCGGATTTCCATAAAGCAATTTGAATCGGATAGTTCCAAGCACCGATGCCTGCAACGACACCTAAAGGTTCACGGCGAGTATAGAAGAAACTACTTTCGCGTAATGGAACTTGTTCACCTTGGATGGCTGTCGATAAACCTGCGTAATATTCGAGCACATCAGCACCTGTCACAATATCGACAGTCGATGTTTCGCTATAAGCTTTACCTGTATCTAAGGTTTCAAGTTTTGCTAGTTCATCATTGCGTTCACGTAAAATATCTACAGCTCGACGTAAAATACGAGAACGCTCAACTGCTGTGATTGTCGCCCAAACTTTTTGACCTTGTTGAGCACTTTGAACAGCTTTTTCAATATCTTGTTGAGAGGCTTGTTGGATATGGGCAATTACGTTGCCATTGGCTGGATTGATACTGTCAAAACTTACACCACTTGTGGCATTGACATATTGACCGTGGATATACAATGGATGAGTTTGCACATCATTCATTTTGTCTCTCCTGAAATAAGGGTTTAGCCAGTTGAAGTTGCATGTCTAAATAGTCATAGGCAACTCGTCTTGCATTCTGCCGATCGAAATGATCATTCCCCACGAGTCCACCTCGTAGCCATAACCCATCGATCAGTGCTGCTAAGCCACTCGCAGCAGTACTTGCTCTTTCACTTGGCATCAGTTTTAAAAAGTGATGTTTTAAGTTCGAATACAAGCGTCGATCATTAATGCGCTGTAAACGTGCAAGCTCTGGGCTATGCATACTGGCTGACCAAAAATCTAACCAAACGCGCATAGCGGTTTTATTGACCTGACTACTATCAAAGTTTGAATCAATGATTGCCTTAATTTGGTTTTCAGGTTGTTGATCTGCTGTATTGGCTTTGTATTGCAGAGAGGTGAGATGCAATCTCTTGAGCATCTCCCGCATACAGTTGATCATTAACCCTTGCTTATCACCAAAATAATGGCTGACGATACCTGTTGAGACTCCCGCTTTTTTTGCAATTTGTGAAATGGTGGTTTGTGATAAACCCACTTCATAAATCACTTCAAATGCGGCATTAACGATCTCTTCACGGCGTTCGTGTTCAGGTTTAACTCTGCGTTTGGTCATGTGTAGTTGCCATAAATGCCTAAAATTATTAAGGCGTTAGATTAAAATCTGGATGCAGAAAATGATAACACAACATCATGATACTTTTAATTGATTGAATGTTCAATCAATTAAAAGTATAGTATTTGCAACAAGGATGCTTTACATAACTCTTAATCGTGTTATCGGAGATCCCTGTTAAAGTATCAAAAGTGTTGATTTATTGAATGGATTTTTAGTGGTTGGGTCTAAGCTCAGTTACTCTTAAAAATGCTTCTTTGCATCCACACAGGTAATTACAAAAATGCAGCTTATGCAATGATTGGTGTTGTTTTCAATATCTTTTAAATGCTGTGTCTTCTCGTTGTTTTCGTCAATAAATCGTGGTCGAGTTATTGAGAAAAACAACTTTCAAAATTTAAATTTTCCTTGAGGATTGTATGGTGACAGATAATCCAAGAGCAGTTGATGATTCATCTATTCAAACAAAAGATCAGTTAAATCGCGTGGTCTTTTATGTTTCAGCGCTCATAATTTTAATATTTTCACTGACGACGATTTTATTTAATGATTTTTCGAATCATTTGCTCAATGTTGTACTGGCTTGGGTGAGTGATAAATTCAGTTGGTATTACTTACTTGCCGCAACGCTTTACCTCATCTTTGTGGTTTTTATCGCTTGTTCTCGTTATGGCGATATAAAGCTAGGTCCTAAACATTCCAAACCTGAGTTTAGCCTGCTGAGTTGGTCGGCAATGCTGTTCGCCGCAGGTATCGGCACAGATCTAATGTTTTTCTCGGTGGCTGAACCACTGTCACATTATATGAATCCACCAGTGGGTGAGGGGCAAACTTATGAAGCCGCTCGTCAAGGGATGGTATGGACTTTATTTCATTATGGTCTAACAGGCTGGGGCATGTATGCCTTAGTCGGGATGGCTTTGGGATATTTTAGTTATCGCTATAACTTACCTCTGACCATTCGTTCTGCGCTTTATCCGATTTTTGGTAAAAAAATTGATGGTCCGATTGGTCATACCGTAGATACCGCCGCCGTGATTGGGACGATTTTCGGTATCGCAACGACTTGTGGTATTGCAGTTGTTCAAATCAATTATGGCTTGCATGTTTTATTTGATTGGCCTGAAGGTTTATGGGTTCAATCAGGACTGATTTTAGTTGCTGTGATTGTGACGATTATTTCGGTAACAGCAGGTGTCAATAAAGGCATTAAAGTACTTTCCGAAATCAATATTTATGCCGCTATTGGTTTAATGCTATTTGTGCTGTTTTTAGGGAATACAGAGTTCTTATTAAATGCCTTGGTACAAAATTTTGGTGACTATATCAGCCGCTTTCCAAGCTTAGCTTTAGATAGTTTTGCATTTGAACAACCAAAAGAGTGGATGAACAGTTGGACATTATTCTTTTGGGCATGGTGGGTGGCTTGGTCTCCATTTGTAGGTTTGTTTTTGGCACGTATTTCACGTGGTCGTACCATTCGTGAGTTTGTCTGTGGAACTTTGATTATTCCTCTACTATTCACGATCACATGGTTATCAATCTTTGGTAACAGTGCCTTGTACAACGTTATCTTTGATGGCAATACAGCTTTGGCCCAAACTGTTTTGACAGATCCTGCACATGGGTTTTATGACTTATTGGCACAGTATCCGTGGTTTGGATTTGTTGCTGGTGTAGCAACCATTACAGGGCTTCTGTTCTATGTGACCTCTGCTGATTCTGGGGCATTAGTTCTAGGAAATTTCACCACGAAGTTTTCTAATGTCGATAATGATGCGCCACGTTGGTTACGTGTGTTTTGGGCGATTGCGATTGGTTTATTGACCATCGCGATGTTGATGGCAAATGGTATTACTGCTTTACAAAGTGCAACCGTAATCATGGGATTACCGTTTAGCTTTGTAATGCTGCTTGTGATGGCTGGACTCTATAAATCTCTCCGTTTAGAAGATTATCGTAAAGCTAGTCGTAGCTTAAATGCTGCACCTGTAGTCGGTAATGTCGATATTCTAAATTGGAAACAACGCCTTTCACGTGTCATGCATCATCCTGGTAGCCATGAAACATTGCGTATGCTCGATAATGTATGTAGACCTGCAGTGCAAACCGTTGCTGATGAACTGATTAAACGAGGGATGAACGTTGAGGTTAATCAAGGCGAATCTGAATACCACGATAAGTTGTATCACCTAGACTTAACGATTTTCATTGAAGATGAGCATAATTTTGTCTATCAAATTTGGCCTGTACGCTATATCGCTCCGACATTTAGTGAACGAGGCAAACGTGGTAAGCAATATTATTATCGTTTGGAAACATTCTTGTATGAAGGTTCTCAAGACAATGACTTGGTTGGATATACCAAAGAGCAGGTCATTAATGACATTTTAGATAAGTATGAGCGTCATATGACTTTCTTACATATCAACCGAATTAGTCCAGGAAATCGTCCTCTTTATCCTGACTCACAAGACTAATTACAAGACCTCACATTTCTGTGGGGTTTTTTTTAATCGTGAAGATTTTACAAAGTATAATTTGCTTCATAATCTAGCTTATTTTTTATTATTAAGTGTTGGCTTATCTTGTAGTTCGAATGATCATAATCGAACAGCCAACAGAGAAGAATCAATACTTTATAAACTGATAACTCGCAAATATGAGACTAGAAGGAACTTCAAATGAAAAAAATAATGATGTTTTGTGCTCTCATGGTTGTGATCTTTATATCTGTATTATTTGTCAGTCCTAAGCCGACAATTTGGTTATTGCAGCACAGTTTATTTAGCATTCCAAAAGATTCACGACCTGCTCAGTACCAAGAGCCGAACGTGATTGTATCGACAAACTTAACCTATCCATCAAAGTTTCAAAGAAATACATTTGACTTCTACAAGACTAAAGTGCCTTTAGCTCATCAGCCCGTAGTAATTTGAGTGCATGGTGGCGGATTTGTCGGTGGAGATAAGCTTGAAGTGAAAGCTTATGCAACTGAATTAGCTTCACAAGGTTACTCTGTCTTTGTGCTTAATTATGAACTTGTGCCGACCGCAAAATATCCTGAACCTGTCATCCAAGTTTCGGAAGCCATTCGTTATATAAAAACGAGCTTTGCTAAACAACATAATTTAAATATGGCGAATATATTTATTGCAGGGGACTCCGCTGGAGCACAGATCGCTTTGCAATTTTTACTCATTCAATCCAACCCTCAATATGCAGACTTGCTCAATATTCAGAAGACCTTAAATCTATCCGACATCCGAGGTGGTTTATTGTATTGTGGTCCTTATGATTTGAAAAATATGGTTCTACAGGCAAACTCTGCGATTACCCGATTTGCATTTGGACGTATTGGTTGGGCATATTTAGAGGACAAAGACTGGCTTACTCGTACTGAGGATAAAGGATTAGTGGTGTCCGAATATCTAAACGCAGCACTTCCACCAATTTATTTAACAGATGGCAATACCGCTTCATTTGAACAACAAGCTCGCCAACTAGAAAAACAATTGCAGAAAGTTGGTGTAGCAACCAAATCACGATATTTTGATCAGAAAACTGATCCTACAGCTCATGAATATCAATTTCTGTTGGACACCAAACCGGCCCAACTCACTCTGAAGGATACACTTCAGTTTATGGATACATATAGACAAAAATGATTTGATCAAAACCACAACAAACATAAATGTTATGGTCTATAGCGCACCATATTTTTGCCATGTTTCACCTGTTTCATAGGGAGCATAATGGCTTTTTAATTCTTGCAAAGACTGCGTTTGATACAGTGCAAATAAAATCATAATGAAGAATAGGCAGAAGAGTTTCATAAATCTTTTGTATTTATAATGCCCTGAATATAAATAAAAAATACAATAAAAAGCTAAGATTAAATAAGTGCAGAACAGGGAGTGGAAAACTAAATTGCCCAGTAATACCAGTGTCAGTACAAGAGCAATTCTATTTTTTAAAGAACTTGGACGGAAACTTAATGCGGTGAGTACTAATAAACCTAGTGCTGTCCAAAACAGATAACTATTGCCGCCAATAATCACAATATAGGTTGCTTGTAACCATAACAAAGTCAGCCATATAAAAATGGAAGAAATAATAAATTTAGACGACTCAGAAGAAGCGGGCAAAGAATGTTTCATATCACATAAACGATTTGAAAGCTTAGTCAAGCAAAGCTAAAAGTGAAACCGCATGAGGTCTTTGGTCTTAAATTTTGCTAAAACAACACAAGCTAAAGAAAGTGAGCCACCAATCAGAACTGCTGGCACAACCGTGAGGAAACGTGTCATTAGCGTTGAGTGCAAAGCACCAAGCTCATTACTTGATGTCACAAAGATGCCATTAATCGCTGCGATACGACCAAGCATGTCTCGTGGGGGAATGAGTTGCAGTAAAGTTTGGCGGATAATAATGTTAACACTATCACACGAACCTATAATAATGAGAAACACGACAGATAAAAAGTAATATCTAGTAACAGCAAATAACAAAGTACATAATGAAAAACCAGTAAGGCTGAGCAACATGATTTTCCATGGCTGATATTTTGGGGGATATCGAACCAAAATCAGCATAGTCAATAAAGCACCGAAGGCTGGTGCCGAGCGTAATATTCCAAAACCTGTTGCTCCGACATGCAAAATATCACTGGCGAAAATAGGCAATAGGGCAATTACCCCTCCAAAAAATACTGAACTTAAATCAAGAAACATTGCCCAAAAAATAATTTTAGTTTTACGAATATAGAGAAATGCTTCTTTGATACTGAGTAAGGCAGATTCAGATTGCATCTCAGGAAAAGTTCTACTTGTTAGAGCCCATAAAGCTAAGCTACCTATGAGGAATAAGCTTGTAATAACACTAAACACTATGGATAAGCGCAAATGTGCAAGCATTAATCCTCCAATGACTGGTGCTAGAATGCCACATACTTGCCAGCACATGCTGGTCCAAGTGGCTGCGCGGGCATATAAATGTTCTTGGACAATAAAAGGGCGCAGTGAATTGAAACAAGGGCTGTAAATTCCACGAATACATCCAAATAAGAATAAAATACCAAAGGTAGAAATCAGTAGAATGTTGGCATTGATATGATCATGCTCAAATAGATCAAAACAAATCCAAAGTGCGATTGATAATGGAATTGCTAGACTAAAACTAAGCTGTAAAATCCGCTGACGATTGAAACGATCTGCAATATAACCACCCCACAAGGACAATACCAAAAATGGAATAAAATCCATTAGACCTACCAAGCCAAGCATCAATGGATTCTTGGTAATTTGATACAGTTGAAAGGCGATAACAATCTCTTGTATCAACACAGCAAATGTCAAACAAGCTTGATTTATCGTTAAAAATGAAAAATCACGACAACGAAATACCGCAAAGGCAGAATGAGAACAATCAGTGGACATAATTCAAAAATGAGAAAATAAAAAAGGGAAGAGTCGAAACTCATCCCTTTCTGTTTCAGTTTAAGCGTGCTTAATGTGCAGCAGCTTCGACTTTTGCAACTTGTTTTGTAGGTACCAAGTTTTTAGGCGTTGTATAGTTCAAACCTAAAGTTGAACTCGTATACTGGCGCACTTGATCCAACAATGCAGGATTTTCTGATAAATCCTGACCATAAGAACGTACAATCTCATGCAGTTTGGTATTCCAAACACCTTGAGTTTGCTCAGGGAAGGCTTTTTCAAGCAAGTTGAGCATAATGTAAGGAGACGTTGAAGCACCAGGAGATGCACCAAGCAACGCAGTTACAGATTTATCTTGCGATGCAAAGATTTCCGTACCGAATTGCAATTTCGCAGGTTTACCTGGTTCTTTCTTAATGATCTGAACACGTTGACCACCCTGACGTAAATGCCAGTCTTTCGGATCTGCTTCTGGATAGTATTTTTTCAACTCGTTGAAGCGGTCTTCGTCTGACATCAACACTTGGCTTACTAAATATTGGACTAGATCCGCATTTTGTAGACCAATCGCTGCCATTGGCAATACGTTGTTTTTATTGGTTGATGCTAACAAATCAAGCTGTGAACCTTGTTTTAGGAACTTGTTTGAATAAGTTGCAAATGGACCAAATAAGACATATTTTTTGCCATCAATATAACGCGTATCAATATGTGGAACTGACATTGGCGGCGCACCTAGATCTGCACGACCATATACTTTTGCTGTATGTTGAGCTGTAATCGCAGGATTATCAGTCACCAAGAACTCACCACCCACAGGGAAGCCTGCATATTGTTGTGCTTCTGGAAGCCCTGTCATTTGCAACAACTTAATTGCAGCACCGCCTGCACCGATAAATACAAAACGTGTTTTGACGTGATTCGTTTCGCCAGATTTTAAATCTTTGAATGCAACTGACCAAGTGTTGTCATCATTACGGCTAATACCAGTAACTTCTGTTGACGTTCTGAGTTGGAAATTTGGGCTCTTCTCAAGATGGCTTACCAATTGAATTGTAATTGCCCCGTAGTTCACATCCGAACCTACATCCATACGTGTCGCAGCAACTTTTTGCTGTGGATCACGACCATTCATGACTAATGGTGCCCATTGCTTAATTTCAGATGGGTTTTCTGTCATTTTCATGCCAGCAAATAATGGATCTTGAATCATGGCTGCATAACGCTTTTCCATGAAGTTCACATTATCGCCCCATACAAATGCAATGTGTGGAACAGGATTGATAAAGGTATTTGGCGTATTTAACACACCTTTCTGAACTTGATATGCCCAAAACTGTTTAGCAATTTCGAATTGACCAGCAACTTTGACAGCTTTAGAAATGTCCATTTTACCGTCTTTCTCTTCGGTATAATTCATTTCCATAAAGCCAGAGTGACCAGTACCTGCATTGTTAAAGCCGTTTGAACTTTCTTGAGCAACTGCATCAAGACGTTCGTACATACGGATGTTCCAGTCAGGTTGTAACTCGTTGAGATATGTACCGAGCGTGGCACTCATGATACCGCCACCGATAAGTACAACATCAACCACAGGTTCGTCGTTTTTCGTTTTAATTGCCTTAGACGTAACAGGTCTAAAAAGAAAGGCAATTGCAATAACTATGAGTACTAGAAGTAGTACTAATAAGTACTTCCAAAATTTTTTCATTCAATTTACCTTAAAAATTAAATGACCCCCTATATGGATGATATAGAGAGAAAAGATTTAAATGATGAGTGAGCGCAAATGCACATCAGTGCAGGGGTTGCCTTACTGATGCGAGAGAAAAAGTTTGTGAATTTTACTTTAATTTAGGCAGTGTTTTTGTTTACCAAATGTTTAAAAATGTAAGATTCAAGATCACTTGGATAGTGGTTTATTTAGCTTATTGTTAAAAAAGAAATTATATTTACTTTGTTTGATTTTATTTGATAAAAACTGACATTTTAATAGCTATAAAAAAAGCCGTCTTTGAGACAGCTTTCTTATATAGGTGAATTGATGAGCAAATACTTACCAGCTCAAAGCACCACCTGTTTGGTAATCTGTTACGCGCGTCTCGAAGAAATTCTTCTCTTTACGCAAGTCCATCATCTCAGACATCCATGCAAATGGGTTTGTTACACCAGCGAATTGCTCTGGTAAACCAAGTTGCGATAAACGACGGTTACAGATGAACTTCAAATATTCTTCCATCATGCTTGCGTTCATACCCAATACACCGCGTGGCATAGTGTCACGTGCATATT
Source organism: Acinetobacter sp. AOR34_HL (assembly GCF_027854795.1). Classification (NCBI taxonomy): domain Bacteria; kingdom Pseudomonadati; phylum Pseudomonadota; class Gammaproteobacteria; order Moraxellales; family Moraxellaceae; genus Acinetobacter; species Acinetobacter sp. AOR34_HL. The sequence goes on from NZ_JAKTID010000047.1 coordinate 20,065, forward strand.
CGATCTCAAGCATCGTACCTTCAAGAATCATTTGAATCACTTCTTGTTGGAATTCAGCAGTCCAAAGGTGAGGGTTCTCAATCTTGATTTGGTTGATCATATCGATACCAAAGTTCAAGTGCATTGATTCATCACGTAGGATGTATTGGAATTGCTCAGCAACACCATTCATCTTGTTGCGACGACCCATACTCAAGATTTGAGTAAAACCACAGTAGAAGAAAATACCTTCTAATACACAGTAGAATGCAATCAAGTTACGAAGTAAACGTTGATCGTTTTCAGGCGTACCTGTGTGGAATGTAGGATCACTTAAAGATTGAGTATATTTCAAACCCCATGATGCTTTACGTGCAACACTTGGAATCTCACGGTACATGTTGAAGACTTCGCCTTCGTCCATACCTAAAGATTCGATACAGTATTGGTAAGCATGCGTGTGAATCGCTTCTTCAAATGCTTGACGCAAGATGTATTGGCGGCATTCAGGGTTTGTAATATGACGATAAATCGCCAAAACCAAGTTGTTCGCAACCAATGAGTCTGCTGTTGAGAAGAAACCTAAAGAACGCATAACGATAGTACGCTCATCTTCGGTTAAGCCATTTTCAGACTTCCAAAGTGCGATATCGTGGTTCATGTTAACTTCTTGTGGCATCCAGTGGTTTGCACACCCATCCAAGTATTTTTGCCAAGCCCACTCATATTTGAATGGAACAAGTTGGTTTAAATCCGCACGACAGTTGATCATGGCTTTGTCGTCAACTTGTACACGCTGAGCACCCATTTCAAGCTCTTCTAAGCCCGGTGCAACGTCCAAATGATCTAGGGCTGCAGATGCTCTAGCCAACGAATCGGTTGGATTTGTTGCTCGGTTGGCACTGGCTCCAGTGGGTTGTGCAGCTGCCATGCTCGGCGATGATTGCTCTGAATCAGATACCACCTGCGTATTAACCGTTTTTTGCGAGTCGAGGGACGCAGACTTGTGTTCAGGTGCAGTCGGTTTTTGCGAATCATCTTCAAAATCGTCCCAGCTAAGGATAGACATATTTAATCTCACTATAATCTTAATTTATTTACATTGCAGTTTTAAAAAATGAAAATGGCGCATAAGAAACACAGCAAAACAAAAAGGGTAATAATCAATCCCATCATCGCTAAACGTTTGAGATTGATAGTTGCGGGAAGTGAGTTTGGCGTTAATAATTTGCCTGTTTCATCATAAATGGCAATCGCTCTTGCCCCGCTACTTAGCCCTAGCTCTTGTAATGCTCGTATTTCTACTTGTGTTAAACCAAATTCCATTCGCTCCATTGCTTGAATAAACATATAAGGAGCTAAATACTTAAAACCGCCACCACCACGTTTGAGTAACTGCGTTAATGTAGTTTCAGCGATACTAAAATCACCTAATAACGAACGTGGATGTGAAAACTGTGCACATTCAGTTAGATATTCTGTAGAAGATGGATAATGAAGTACTATCCGATCGACATAAATCTGTACTAAAACAGCAGGAGCATTAGCATATCGTTCTAAATCAGTTTGAAGCATAGTTCTACTTCCCAATAAAGCACTTTATTGATCTTGCTTACGCTGTTGTTTCCGAATGGCTAAAAATGCATAAACCATCGGTACATAAAAGAAAATAAAGGCAAAGATCAGAACAGCTAATCCCAACATATAGTTATGAGTCATAGTCATCATACTCTTTGCCTTAATCTTTAGAACCCTTCTTGCTATAAAGAAGGGTGCTTTATTGGATTAAATTACTGACAAGCTTCACAGTCTGGATTGTCAATTGAACATGCCATTGGAACTGGAGCTGCTGTAGTGAAACCATCTTCTTCAACTTGAGCTTCTGGTTTCTTATCTTCAACCGCTTGAGCTGCAACGACAGGAGCCTCAACTGATGCTGGTTTAACTGCGTTCAATGCACCCGTATTGATTGTTGATTTCTCAGCAGAAGTTGCACCCAAAGCACGGAGGTAATAAGTCGTTTTAAGACCACGTAACCATGCCATCTTATAGGTAATGTCAAGTTTCTTACCGTTTGCACCAGCGATGTAAAGGTTCAGCGACTGTGCTTGATCAATCCATTTTTGACGACGTGATGCAGCATCAACGATCCAACGAGTTTCCACTTCAAAAGCTGTCGCGAAGATTGCTTTCAATTCCTCAGGAATACGCGCAATCTTCTGAACTGAACCTTCAAAGTGTTTCAGATCATTTACCATCACGGTATCCCATAGACCACGTTCTTTTAATGCACGAACAAGGTAAGGGTTGATCACTGTGAATTCACCTGAAAGGTTAGATTTCACATACAAGTTTTGGAATGTTGGCTCAATCGACTGAGACACACCACAAATGTTTGAAATCGTTGCAGTCGGTGCAATCGCCATTACATTTGAGTTACGCATACCATCTTTTTGAACTTTGGCACGTAAGCTATCCCAATCCAAACGTTGAGTACGATCAACTTCGAACATACGTTCAGGACGTGATTTAGCAACTAACTCTAAAGAGTCGATTGGTAGAATGCCTTGATCCCACAATGAACCTTTAAATGTTGAGTAAGCACCACGCTCTAGCGCAAGATCGCTTGATGTTTGAATCGCGTAGTAACTGATTACTTCCATAGATTCATCAGCAAAATCAACTGCTGCATCTGAACCGTAAGCAATACCCATTTCATATAGTGCATCTTGGAAGCCCATGATACCCATACCGACAGGGCGGTGCTTTAAGTTCGAGTTTTTCGCTTGTGGTACAGCGTAATAGTTAATGTCGATTACGTTGTCGAGCATACGTACCGCAGTTTTAATCGTGCGAGCTAATTTCTCACGATCTAACACACCACCTTGAACGTGTTGTACAAGGTTAATCGAACCCAAGTTACAAACTGCGATTTCATCTTGGCTTGTATTCAATGTAATTTCAGTACACAAGTTTGATGAGTGCACCACGCCAACGTGTTGTTGTGGTGAACGTAAGTTACATACGTCTTTGAAAGTGATCCACGGATGACCTGTTTCAAATAACATCGAAAGCATTTTGCGCCATAAGTCTTTGGCACGTACTTTCTTGTGTAGCATGTTTTGTTCTTTTGCTACTGCTTCGTAATGCGTATAACGTTCAGCAAACTCAGCACCTGTTAGATCGTGTAGATCAGGCGTTTCTGAAGGTGTAAATAATGTCCATTCAGCATCTTCAAATACACGTTGCATAAATAAATCAGGAACCCAGTTCGCTGTATTCATGTCGTGAGTACGACGACGATCATCACCTGTGTTTTTACGTAATTCTAGGAATTCTTCAACATCTAAGTGCCAAGTTTCTAAGTACGCACAAACTGCACCTTTACGCTTACCACCTTGGTTAACAGCAACTGCGGTATCATTCGCTACTTTAAGGAATGGAACAACACCTTGAGACTTACCATTTGTACCTTTGATATATGAGTTCAAAGCACGTACAGGTGTCCAGTCATTACCTAAACCACCAGCCCATTTAGAAAGCATTGCGTTGTCACGCATCGCACCATAAATGTCATATAGGTCATCACCAATTGTTGTTAAATAACAGCTTGATAGTTGTGGGCGTAATGTACCTGAGTTAAATAGCGTTGGCGTAGATGCCATGTAATCGAAGCTAGATAATAAGTTATAAAACTCGATTGCACGCTCTTCTTTATTTTCTTCATTGAGTGCGAGACCCATTGAAACACGCATAAAGAATAATTGTGGTAATTCAAAACGTACACCATTTGAATGAATGAAGTAACGATCGAATAAAGTTTGTAGACCTAGATAGGTAAATTGATTTGAGCGTTCAGGTTGAATCGCTGCTGATAATTTAGCAAGGTCAAAATTAAGAAGATCAGGAGATAAAAGATCAAGCTCGATCCCTTTCTTCAAGAAAGGTTCTAAAGCATCATTCTCAGATGTATCTGTTGATAAACCTAAGAATTCTAATCCAGTGCCGACAAGCTCATTACATAACAAGCGTGCAGTCACATAAGTATAGTTTGGCTCTTGTTCGATACGCGTACGAGTCGCCATCATCATCGTTGTTGCGATGTCACTTTCTTTTACGCCGTTATAAAGGTTTTTAACGGTTTCATCGACAATCGCTTGAACGTCAATTCCTTCCAAGCCTTCGCTTGCAGTTTCAATCGTTGCTGTAAGCGCATCTAAATCCAACGGTTGGAGCTGACCGTTGTGATCGGTGATTTGCAATGTTGGATGGTGATTTGCACCTGTTTGCTGACGAGCAGTTGCACGTTGTTCACGATAAATCACATAAGCACGAGCAACTTTTTGCTCGCCTGTACGCATGAGTGCCAATTCAACTTGATCTTGAATTTCTTCGATGTGAATCGTACCGCCAGATGGTAAACGACGTTTAAACGTGTTCATTACCATTTCAGTTAGTTGAGAAATACGGTCATGGATGCGACTTGAGTCTGCTCCTTGTTGACCTTCAACAGCTAAAAATGCTTTCCCAATCGCAACAGAGATTTTCTCAGCATTAAAAGTCGCAATTTCGCCAGTGCGCTTAATAACCTGAAGTTGGCCAGGAGTAGAAGTGATGATGCTCATGTCTGCATAGCTCCATTATCATCTATTTTTATGTTCATGGACCGTTTGAATCGAGCAAAAAGTATGCCACGATGTTTGAGGGATAAACACAATACTTAGTGGTTAAAGTTTATTTTCAACACAAGATACGGGATTTTTAACAGCAGATCAATCCTTGACATTTTAGTAAATTTTTTTTCATGTCTTAACTGCTGAATTCACAGGCACATAGCATAACAAAGCCGCCTAAAAAGGCTTATAGATAACTCTGTGGATAACTCAAAAAACAAACACTTAAATCAGTATCGATCAGTTAAGAAACAAATTGTTTAACACTGGTACAAAATCTATACTCAAAATTCATTCTGCTCTTAAACTGAGCTTGAAATTTAAAAACCTATTAAAATTCATAATTTTAATAAAAATATAACAAAACTATATTGCCGTGTATCAGTTTGGTGAACGACTACTTGTTTACAATGTAAACGTGTGTATATTGCAAAACATAAACCAATGTATCTGTCAGATTTTTAAAGATAGATTCTCTCTGATTGTAGGGGCAAACATATGAGCCAAGAAGAAAAGTTACCGAAGATTTTGATTGTTGAAGATGACGAACGATTAGCGCGTTTAACACAAGAGTATTTAATCCGTAATGGGTTAGAAGTTGGTGTTGAAACAGACGGTAACCGTGCCATTCGTCGTATTATTAGCGAACAACCAGATTTAGTTGTACTTGATGTGATGTTACCAGGCGCAGATGGCTTAACAGTTTGTCGTGAAGTTCGCCCACATTACCATCAACCGATCTTGATGTTGACAGCGCGTACTGAAGATATGGATCAGGTACTTGGTTTAGAAATGGGTGCGGACGATTATGTCGCTAAACCTGTACAGCCACGTGTGTTGTTGGCTCGTATTCGCGCACTTTTACGTCGTACTGACAAAACAGTAGAAGATGAAGTTGCTCAACGTATCGAATTCGATGATCTTGTGATTGATAATGGTGGTCGCTCAGTCACTTTAAATGGCGAATTAGTAGACTTCACTAGCGCTGAATATGACTTATTATGGTTATTAGCATCTAATGCTGGTCGCATTTTATCGCGTGAAGACATTTTTGAGCGCTTACGTGGTATTGAATACGATGGACAAGATCGTTCGATTGACGTGCGTATCTCACGTATTCGTCCAAAAATCGGTGATGATCCAGAAAACCCTAAACGTATTAAAACAGTACGTAGTAAAGGTTATTTATTTGTAAAAGAAACCAACGGGGTCTAAATCCTCCGAATCCCTCTTTTTCATGAAAGGGGGATGACTCCCTTGAATAAAGGGACTTGTGCAGTTTACTGCTCAGGAGGGACTTTAATTAGTTTGGAATTATTGACCTTATGGTAAGTCGAGTACTCAAAAACAGCATATTCTTGCGTATCTATGCTGGTTTGGTCGTTTTAGTGGTTGTGGTTGCCGCATTTTGTTATTTGCTGGTTCAAATCATTAACTACCAACGTGCGCAAGAATATCGTGAATCACTTACGGATGGGATTTCATTCGTAATTAGTGAAGGGGTATCTCGTCAGCCTGCCAAGCAGCAAAAGCTAGATTGGATTTCTGATGCTTCTGATTTGTTAGAGCTTCCAATATATTATGTTGATGCTGCGCGTGTTGAATTATCTCGAACTGAGAAAAGAAGAATTTCTGAGCAAAAATCTGTTGTGCGCTACGATGCAAACAACGGGGTTGGTTATATTATTATTGGTCTAAAAGATGACCCGAAGCATTTTATCTATATTAAAGTAGATAAAATTGGCGAACGTCAGATGAAGGCGTTGCCTATATTTGTCTTGGATTATTTAATTTTCTATCCTGGACAAGAGCGTGAATACTTAGAAAAAATTAAAAAGCACTTCTATTATCCGATTGATATTTTAGATATTCGTGAGATTAATCTCGATTCAGAGCAAATTGGTCGTTTACGCCAAGATCAAAGTGTCCTGTTATATAAGGACAGTGCGACTGTTCGAGGTACAACTATTTCGATTGTTTCACCAATGCCGAATCATCCAGCACAAGTTTTGGTCTTAGGTCCAGTCCCAATGTTCAATTGGATGCCATTCCAGCTTGCAGCAGGGATTACTCTATTTAGCTTATTCTTGTTGAGTTTAGGCGTATATGGATTGATTTTACCTTTAGAACGAAAGATTCGTCAGGTTCGTCATGCCTTAAACAAAATGAAATCTGGTGATCTGTCATTGCGTGTCACGATCGAGGGAAGCGATGAAATGGCAAACTTGGCATCCAGTTATAACAATATGTCCGATCATATTCAGCGTTTAATCGAGGCACAACGTGAGTTGATGCGTGCGGTTTCTCATGAGTTGCGCACACCTGTTGCTCGTATACGCTTTGGGATGGAAATGCTTGCCGAAGAAGATGATTATAATTATCGGATTCAGCAAGTGGATATGATTGATAAAGACATTGAAGCGCTGAATACCTTGATTGATGAGATTATGACTTATGCCAAATTGGAGCAGGGTACACCATCATTAGATTTTGAAGATGTCGTGCTAGTTGAAGTGTTGGATCAAGTGGCGATGGAAACAGAGGCACTGAAAACACAAAAAGAGATCGAACTCATTGCACCTCCTTTAGCGCTTCGTGTCGAGGCTGAAAGACGCTATTTACATCGAGTCGTACAAAATCTTGTGGGGAATGCGGTTCGCTATTGTGACAATAAAGTGCGAATTAGTGGTGGTGTTCGTGCGGATGGTAAAGCCTATGTCTGCGTCGAAGATGATGGTCCTGGTATTCCAGAGCAAGAGCGCTCACGTATTTTCGAAGCGTTTGCACGCTTAGATGATAGTCGTACTCGTGCCTCAGGTGGTTATGGATTGGGGTTGTCAATTGTAAGCCGTATCGCATATTGGTTTGGTGGTGATATACAAGTCGATCAAAGCCCAAATCTCGGTGGGGCGCGTTTTATCATGACATGGCCTGCAAAACGTTATAAACAGCCTGCAAAAAAATAAACCTCAGATATCTGAGGTTTCTCTTTGTCACAATTAATTATTCTTGCACAGAAGCATCTGGTTCGATGAGTGGATACCCCGACTTTAAACGCTGTAATGCATCAGCATTAAAATCAATTAATAAAGAGTTGTTTTTTACATCAATCTTATAATTTCGAATGAGTGGTTTATCTCCATCAAGTGTTTCGACTTTATATGTATCAGCAATATTTAGAATACCTTCTAGATTTGTTGTGGTCGCAGCAAAATCCTCTCTAAAAACTTCATAAATATCTCTTAGGTCAAAAATCGCATTGTCTGCGTCAGGATGTTTTTGAATATAAGTTTCGATATGACGCATTAAGAGTTGTGAGAAAAAGAAATAGTCTGTGTCATGTGTGTATTCTAGCTGCATATTTTTCTCCTTGTTTTATAACTCTAGAATACCGATGAATGAAGACAAGAGTGTATAAACTTAATTAAAGCATGTAGCTGAATTGAAACATATTATGTCGATATCACAACTTGGTTTCGCCCTTGATGTTTGGCTTGATACAACGCATCGTCAGCCTGTTTAAATAGTGCATCAATAGATTGTTGATTTTCAGGAGTACACAAACAGATCCCAATGCTGACTTGTATGTAAAACTGCTGCCGATCATTGAGTGGAATAGGCATCTTGCTGATGTTTAAACGTATATTTTCAGCATATTGAAAAGCTGTATCAGGGTCGATGTCACTCATAAAAATTGCGAATTCTTCACCACCTAAACGTCCAAGTAAATCATTTGGTCTGAGTAATGAATGAATCACCTGTACGCAATATTTCAGTGCTTTGTCTCCCATTTGATGACCATAGGTATCATTCACTTTTTTAAAGTGGTCGAGATCGAGCATCAAAAATGCAGTGGTTTGTTGTGCTTTTTGAGCTTGTGCATGTAGTAGTTGTACTGACTGGAGGAATTGCCGTCGAGTTAAACTAGAGGTGAGTTCATCATGTGCAATGATGTGTTGTAATTCTTGAATGAGCTTTGACCTTACCATATTGATATTGGACACAGTAAGAGGTGCAATCGTCATCATAATCAAGCCAAATCGAATAGAGATGGTATTGTTTAAATATTCATGTGGATAGAGTTGTAAATAATTTTCTGAAACATGATGAATGATAAAAGCACAGGTTATCGAAGTAATGATCACAACAGAAAAATGTCGATAAGCAAGCGCACACCAAATCAAGGGTGCAATTGGGTAAAGTAGCGAACCTGGTCCTGTATCGTAATATGCAATCACAATTGAAATAAGAACTGCAAATAGCGGAAAACTCTGTTGAACAGTTTGAGTTTTAAATTCTATAAATTGTTGTTTTAACTCTTTAAAGTTTGGTGCACTAAGTAGTGCAGGAAGAAGTAAGAGGGCATTTTGGATTTCAGCAGTAAACCAATAGCCAAAATCGATCCAAAACGTACCCAAAGCAAATTTAGTATTAAAATAGGGGAGTGAAATCGCAGCGAATAATGAACTAGATAAAGCCCCAATACAGCAAAAGCTAAATAAAAATAGATAAAAGTAACCTTGATGTAATGAGCGAATGTAATTTTTAAATTTAATGTAAAATGCCAATGTGGTGATGACATAAAGTAAATTGGCTGAGGTTAAACATACATTCAGCAAAAAAAGGGGTGTCTTGCATTGAATCTGCAATTAAATACCCAGCTATAGCGCCAATAAAACTGACGGGGTGGCGTGTTTTAGGGAAGCGAATCAGGATACCTAAAAGAACGGAGTTCGCTGGCCAAAATGAAGCTAAAAATGTAAGTTGGCGTGTTACGATGCCAAGTAAGCAGCAGAGCAAGATAACTGCACTAAACAATAGAAATAATTGGGAAAGCGAAAGAGATTTTGATGCGACTTTAAGTGAGGGCATTCTAACGCTGTTCCTGATGGCTTTTGAGTGGCGCTATTATATAAATTTTGTTTAAAATTTCACCATAAATTTATGCTTATACAATCATTTGGTTCATGTTGTTATATTTTTGCGCATGGCTTGTAAAAGAAGAATGTTTTTGGCGCATAAATATAGAAAAAAATGATTAATAACTTATACGTGATTTGATTAATCGATTTTTGAGGGTGAATTAACACTGATCTTATATATATCAGTAAATTTATGAACAAAATCATCCAAAAGACTAAAGCGCTTCAACTAGCATGAGAAATTAGAAATCAGGTACAATTGGCGGGATTAATTTTGTGTTTGGTGTATTTGAAGGCCAATACATACATTCTTTGTTAAAAATAGGCCTGCCAGGAGTTATCCCCGCATGAGTGCCATTACTCCATACGATTGGGCGATTATCGCTTTCGTGATCGGCGTTACATTTCTTTGCGTTTTTATGCTGACAGTCCCTTTACTCCTTGGGGGTAAAGCATGGGGGCGTGCCAAGCAAGAGCAGTTTGAATCAGGCGTAGTAGGTGCGGGCGGTGCTCGTATTCGCTTGTCAGCCAAATTCTATCTCGTTGCCATTTTCTTTGTTGTTTTTGATCTTGAAGCTCTCTATCTCTACGCGTGGTCTACATCTGTGCGTGAAGTAGGGTGGTTTGGATTTACCACGGTTGTGATTTTTGTGGTTGATCTCTTGATTGCCTTGATTTATGCCATTTCTGTTGGTGCGTTGAACTGGGCGCCAGTAGATCGTCGTAAATCTGCAGGTGTTGCAATGAAAATTGGTTCGCCAAATATGAATATTGCTGAGATCACTCGATTCAATAACATTGAAGAATTGGTTGTCGATCCTACAGGTCATATTCCAGCACAGTCTTCTGGTCGTGTTAAATCTAAAACACCGACTACATCATCATTTAAACAGGAGTAAGTCGGGATGAAATATACTTTAACCCGTGCGAATCCAGATGCCGATCAATATCCATTGCAAGATCGTCAGATCGTAACTGATCCATTAGAGGAAGAAGTTAATAAAAGTGTGATGATGACACGTCTTGAAGATGTGTTGCATACAGCTGTGAACTGGGGGCGTAAGAACTCCTTGTGGCCATTCAACTTTGGTACATCATGCTGCTACGTTGAATATGCAACTACATTAACTGGCGTTCATGATTTATCACGTTTTGGTGCAGAGGTTATTCGTGCTTCACCTCGTCAAGCGGATTTGATGATCGTTGCAGGAACTTGCTTTGTCAAAATGGCACCTGTAATTCAACGTTTGTATGAACAAATGTTGGAGCCAAAATGGGTGATTTCAATGGGTGCTTGTGCAAACTCTGGTGGTATGTACGACATCTATTCTGTGGTGCAAGGTGTAGACAAGATTATTCCTGTTGATGTGTACATCCCAGGCTGTCCACCGCGTCCAGAAGCATTAATCCAAGCATTGATGTTACTTCAAGACCAAATTCAACTAGAGCGCCGTCCACTTTCAGCGGTTATTGGTGATGATCTTCAGCCTGTTTATAAGCCAAAGATGATGCCAGAACGTGACCGTAAAAATGCTGATCGTATTGCGGTGAAAAACCTACGCTCTATGGATGAAATTAAATAATTTAAACGATGAGTTTTTGACATATCGCTTATTGGATATGGTCATCGTGGAAATTGACAGAATTTGTATTAAATAGGAAGCCAAGCCAATGGCTGAAACTGACATTGCTATGCCAGAATCGACTCAGGTTGATTCACGCCCAGCATTTGCAATTGTGGAAGAGCTCAAAACCAAATTTGGTGAGAACTTCTACGTGCAGGCGACTTGTGAAGAGTTTCCAACTGTCTGGGTTGAGCGCGCACGCGTGCAAGAAGTCCTCATGTTCCTCCGCAAAGTGGAACGTCCTTATGTGATGCTGTTTGACTTGTCTGCGGTTGATGAGCGTTTACGTGTTCACCGTGATGGGTTGCCTCCATCTGACTTCACAGTGTTCTATCATCTATTATCGCTTGAGCGTAATAGTGATATCCGTATCAAAGTTGCGTTGAATGAAAATGATTTAAACATTCCAACGGCAACCAATATTTGGCCAAATGCCAACTGGTACGAACGTGAAGCTTACGATATGTTCGGGATCAATTTCGAAGGGCATCCAATGCTCCGTCGTATCTTGTTGCCGACTTATTGGGAAGGTCATCCGTTGCGTAAAGAATATTCTGCGCGTGCGACAGAATATACGCCATATATGCAAGATCAAGCGAAACAAGATTTCGAACAAGAACACTTACGTTTCGTACCAGAAGACTGGGGTCTAAAACGCGGTAACGCTGATGAAGACTTCATGTTCCTCAACTTAGGTCCTAACCATCCATCTGCACATGGTGCTTTCCGTGTGGTTTTACAGTTGGACGGTGAAGAAGTCAAAGACTGTGTGCCTGATATCGGTTATCACCACCGTGGTGTGGAAAAGATGGCTGAACGTCAAACTTGGCATTCATTCATCCCTTATACGGATCGTGTTGACTACTTAGGTGGTTGTGCGCAAAACATGCCATATGTAATGGCAGTTGAGCAACTCGCAGGGATTAAAGTGCCTGAGCGTGCGCAAGTGATTCGTGTGATGTTGAACGAATTGTTCCGTATCAATAACCACTTATTATTCTGTGGTACAGCGATTCAGGATGCCGGTGGTATGACGCCTGTATTCTATATGTTCGCAGACCGTCAGAAAGTCTATGACATCGTTGAAGCGATTACGGGCTACCGTATGCATCCAGCATGGTTCCGTATCGGTGGTACGGCGCATGACCTTCCAAACAACTGGCAAAAACTTGTTAGAGAGTTGCTAGAGTGGATGCCGAAACGTTTGAACGAGTACTACACAGCTGCACTTAAAAACTCAGTATTTATCGGTCGTACGCGTAACGTAGCGCAATACGATGCTAAGTCTGCGTTAGCTTGGGGTGTGACAGGTACTGGTTTACGTGCAACGGGTATTGATTTTGATGTCCGTAAATATCGTCCATACAGTGGTTATGAGAACTTCGACTTTGATGTTCCAGTGGAATATGAAGGCGATGCATATGCGCGTGTTTTAGTGCATTTCCGTGAAATTACTGAATCACTAAAAATCATTCAACAGTGCTTGGATAATATGCCTTCTGGTCCATATAAAGCGGATCATCCATTGGCAGTTCCACCACCGAAAGATAAGACATTACAAGATATTGAAACCTTGATTACGCACTTCTTGAGCGTGTCATGGGGTCCTGTTATGCCTGCTGGTGAGTCTTCATTCATGACTGAAGTAGTGAAAGGTGCGAGTACGTATTACCTCACTTCTGATAAGTCAACAATGAGCTACCGTACTCGTATTCGTACGCCAACATTCACTCATTTACAGCAAATGCCTTCTGTTATTAACGGCAGCTTAGTATCTGACTTGATCATTTATTTGGCGACCATTGACGTAGTTATGGCTGACGTGGATCGCTAGGGGTAAACGATTATGATGATTTTGACTGATAAAAAACCACGTGTGAATGTTGAAGGGATTTTGACTGCTGACGAAATCCATGAGATTGAACATCACATTGGTCACTATCCGTATCCACGCGCAGCTTCTTTGGATGCTTTAAAGTGTGTACAACGCCGTAATGGTTGGGTAGATGACGCTCAAATGAATGCAATTGCGCAATTGCTGACTATCAGTGTGGCTGATTTAGAGGGTGTAGCAACGTTCTACAATCGTATTTATCGCCAACCTGTAGGTCGTCACGTAATTTTATTATGTGATTCGATTGCTTGCTTCTTAATGGGTGCAGAAACTTTAGCAGAAGCATTTCAGCGCGAGTTAGGCATTCAATACGGACAAACTACAGCAGATGGTCGTTTCACCTTGCTTCCAATTTGCTGTTTAGGCAATTGTGACAAAGGTCCAACGTTAATGATTGATGAAGATACTCACGGTTTAGTGGATGTATCATCAGTTAAACAGTTATTGGAGAAGTATGTATGAATACTGAACCAAAACCAATTTATGGCGACGGTAATCCAGAAACTCATCCGCTAACTTGGCGTTTGAGTAAGCAAGATGCAGTACGCAATGCTGATGAATACGAAGCTTTAGAAGGTTATGCAGGCTTTAAAAAAGCACTTAGTATGCCTCCAAAAGATGTACTCGACGTCATTAAAGCTGCAACGGTTAAAGGTCGTGGTGGTGCAGGTTTCCCAGCAGGTATTAAATGGTCATTGATGGCACCAAATGATGGTGGTCCACGATATTTGATCTGTAATGCTGATGAAATGGAACCTGGAACATTCAAAGACCGTTTGTTGATGGAAAAGCTTCCACATCAATTGATCGAAGGTATGTTGATTGCTGGTTATACCCTAGAGGCAACTCATGGTTATATCTTCATTCGTGGTGAATATATCGAAGCTGCTCAATACTTGAATGAAGCATTAGAGCAAATTCGTGCCAAAGGTTATCTAGGTGAAAACATCCTAGGTAGTGGCTGGAACTTCGAAATGTATGTTCATACAGGTGCAGGTCGTTATATCTGCGGTGAAGAAACTGCATTAATCAACTCGCTTGAAGGTCGTCGTGCCAATCCACGTACTAAACCACCATTCCCACAAGTTGCGGGTGCATGGGGTCGTCCAACGATTGTAAATAACGTAGAAACCTACAATAACTTGCCAGCGATTATGTTGCGTGGTCCAGAATGGTATATCAACCTTTCTGCACATAAGTCTAAAGATCCTGGTACGAAGATCTACGGTGCATCAGGTAAGGTGAAATTCCCTGGTCTTTGGGAGTTGCCATTTGGTACAACTGCACGTGAAGTGATTGAAGATCATGCAGGTGGTATGCGTGATGGTTTAACACTGAAAGCATGGTTGCCGGGTGGGGCATCAACAGACTTTTTAGCTGCTGAACATATTGACTTACCAATGGATGCTGAAAGCATCATGAAGGCAGGTTCACGTTTAGGAACATGTTTGTTGATGGTCGTAGATGAAACCCAATGTATGGTTTCAGCGACCCGTAATTTAGAAGAATTCTTTGCGCGTGAATCGTGTGGCTGGTGTACGCCATGCCGTGATGGTTTGCCATGGGCTGTTAAAGCACTGAAAGCACTCGAAAGTGGTGAAGGTAAGATGGAAGATATTCAACATCTATCTGAACTCACTAAAAAGTTGTGGATTGGTAAGACTTTCTGTGCCCACGCACCAGGTGCGATGGAGCCACTGATGGGCGCATTAAAATATTTCCGTCATGAGTTTGAGGCAAAGGTTAAAACCCATGCCGCTACTCGCGATGTAGAACAGGTTTAAGGAATTCGACTATGGCTACAATTCATGTCGATGGAAAATCGTATGAAGTCAATGGCTCAGAGAACTTGCTACAAGCATGTTTAAGCCTTGGCATCGATATCCCGTATTTTTGTTGGCACCCATCCTTAGGTTCTGTTGGTTCTTGTCGTCAATGTGCGGTAACTCAATACGCGAATCCTGAGGACACACGTGGGCGTTTGGTAATGTCTTGTATGACACCAGCCGCTGACAATACTTACATTTCGATTGAAGACAAAGAAGCAACAGAGTTTCGTGCATCGATTGTTGAATTCTTGATGACGAATCACCCACATGACTGTCCAGTCTGTGAAGAAGGTGGTCACTGTCATTTACAAGATATGACGGTCATGACTCAGCACGATCGTCGTCGCTATCGCTTTACGAAACGTACACATCATAACCAAGAGTTAGGTTCTTTTATTGCACATGAAATGAACCGTTGTATCGCTTGTTACCGTTGTGTTCGTTACTATAAAGACTATGCGGGTGGTACCGACTTTGGTGTTTATGCGAATGCATCACGTGTTTATTTCGGTCGTCCAGAATCAGGTACATTAGAATCTGAATTCTCTGGTAACTTGACTGAAGTCTGCCCAACAGGTGTATTTACCGATAAAACACACTCTGCACGTTATAACCGTAAATGGGATATGCAGTATGCTCCGAGCGTATGTCATGGCTGTTCTTCGGGCTGTAACATCTCTCCAGGTGAGCGTTATGGTGAAATCCGTCGTGTCGAAAACCGTTTTAATGGTTCAGTAAACCAATACTTCCTTTGCGATAAAGGTCGTTTCGGTACGGGTTATGTCAATCGTGAAGATCGACCACGCCAACCTCAATTCCGTAACGGTGAAACTGTTGCAACTGTGAGTGTTGATCAGGCACTTGATCAAGTCATTGCACAGCTTAAAGGTAAGAAAGTTCTAGGTATCGGTTCTCCTCGTGCAAGCTTGGAATCAAACTACGCACTTCGCCAACTTGTTGGTCAAGCCAACTATTCAACAGGTATGTCTCAAAAAGAGCAGAACTTGGTTGAGTTAGCTGCTTCAATCATGCAAACACAGGGTATCTATAACCCGAACATGCGTGAAATTGAGAGCTATGATGCAGTTCTAATCTTGGGTGAAGACTTAACGCAAACAGCACCACGTATGGCTTTATCAGTTCGCCAAGCTGCGAAAAATAAAGCGAAAGAAATGGCTGCGAAAACGCGTACTCCTGACTGGTTAGCAGAGCCTGTGCAACGTATTGGCCAAAAAGCAAAATCACCGATTTATATTCTTGCTGCAACACAAACGCGTTTAGCGGATGTTGCAACAGGTGAAGTTGTTGCTTCTCCAAACGATATTGCACGTTTAGGTTTTGCTGTCGCTGCTGCTATAAAAGGTGAAACAGTATCTGGTCTTGACGATGATGCAAAAGCATTTGCACAAACGATTGCTGACACTTTAAAAGCGGCGAAAAAACCATTGATTATCTCTGGTACAAGCTTGCAAGACTCAGCGATTATGGAAGCTGCTGCACAAGTTGCACAGAATCTTGGTGAAAATGCTGGTTTATCTTTGACGGTTCCTGAAGTGAACTCAATGGGTCTAGCATTATTCGGTGGTTTAAGCTTAGAACAGGCATTTGCTCAAGAGTATGATGCTGTTGTTGTGGTTGAAAATGACTTAACTCGTCGTTTACCAGTTGCACAAGTCAAAGCTGCACTTGAGAAAGCTGAAGCTGTAATTGTATTGGATCATAGTGAAACAGAAACTCTGAAACTAGCAGATATCGTTCTTTCTGCTGCAAGTTTTGCAGAGGGTGATGGTACTGTTGTGAGCCAAGAAGGTCGTGCGCAACGTTTCTATCAAGTATATGACCCAAGCTATTACAAGCCTGAATATGCAATCAAAGAATCTTGGCGTTGGTTACATGCCGTTGAGACTGGTCTCAAAGGCAAAGCTGTAGATTGGACACTGCTTGATGATGTGATTGATGACATCGTGAAGAATGTTCCTGTGCTTGAAGCCATTCAAGATGTTGCACCTGATGCAGGATATCGTATCCATGGCTTGAAGATTGCGCGTGAACCACGTCGTTATTCTGGTCGTACAGCAATGCGCGCGCCATTATCTGTTCATGAACCTAAACAGCCAACTGATCTAGATTCAGCATTAACATTCTCTATGGAAGGTTATGTCGGTAATCAGACAGCTTCTTCGCTAGTACCTTTCGCATGGTCTGCAGGTTGGAACTCACCACAAGCTTGGAATAAATACCAAGATGAAGTGGGTGGTCACTTAAAAGGCGGTGATTCAGGTGTGCGTTTATTTGATCGTTTAGCTAAACGTCCTGCACGTAGCTATGTGGCACCAACTGCTGTTGTTGTGAACCCTGAAAGTTTCCGTCTTGTACCAATGCACCATATCTTTGGTTCTGGTGAATTTACGATTAAAACACCTGCAATGGAATCTCGTATTCCTGAAGCGATGTTTGCTGTTGGTGAACAAGATGCAACACGTTTAAATGTTCAAGACGGTCAACGTATTACAGTACAAGCAGGCGAAACAAGCATTAGTTTACCTGTACAAGTGATTGAATATTTACCAACAGGCTATATTGGTTATCCAATTGGTTTAGCACCAACAGTTTCATTGGCTGAGCCTGTGTCTGTGGCGGTAGGAGTGTAATTCATGAATCAAGAAATTATACGTCAAACGCCACTTTGGGCTGAGAACTGGCCAATCGCTTATTCAGTGATTCAAGCGATCGTGATCTTGTTGGTTGTGGTTCTTATCGCTGCATTGATGTCATTTATCGAACGTCGTCTCTTGGCATTGTGGCAAGATCGTTATGGTCCTAACCGTGTCGGTCCTGGAGGTATGTTCCAGATCGTCGCTGACATGCTTAAGATCATGTTTAAGGAAGACTGGACACCAAAGTTTGCTGATAAATTGACTTTCCGTCTAGCACCAGCAGTTGCAATGGCAACTGCGGTACTTTCATTTATGGTTATCCCAGTAAGTCCATATTTGGGCGTTGCTGATATGAGCATCGGTCTGTTGTTCTTTATGGCAATGGCGGGTATCGCAGTTTATGCAGTGTTATTTGGTGGTTGGGCATCTAACAACAAATACTCATTGCTTGGTGGTCTTCGTTCTGCTGCTCAAACCATTTCTTATGAAGTGTTCTTGGGTATCTCATTAATGGGTGTGGTTGCGATTGCGGGATCTTTTAACCTTCGTGAGATTGTTGAAGCTCAACGTGATATGTGGTTCATCATTCCACAATTTATTGGTTTCTTGATCTTCGTGGTCGCAGGTGTAGCAGTGACTCACCGTCATCCATTTGACCAACCAGAAGCTGAACAAGAGTTAGCTGAAGGTTACCATGTTGAATATGGTGGTATGAAGTGGGGGATGTTCTTCGTTGCAGAGTATGTCAACGTGGTATTAATCTCAGCTTTGATCGTCACTTTATTCTTCGGTGGATGGTTAGCTCCATTTAACTTAGAAATTCCATTTGTTCCACCAGTTTTCTGGTTCGTAATTAAAACAGCATTCTTTGTAATGATGTTTGTCTTGGCGCGTGGATCTTTAATGCGTCCACGTTATGACCAAGTCATGAATTTTGGTTGGAAAGTTTGTTTGCCATTGGCGTTGGTCAACTTGTTAGTGACTGGTGCTGTGATTCTGATGAATCAGGCCTAGGACAGCAGGGAGTACAAAATGTATAAAATTCTAGCTGGATTTGGATCGATTGTACGTTCGTTGTGGATGGTGTTTAGCCATGCCACGCGTAAACGTGACACGATTTTATATCCAGAAGTACCAGCTGAACAAATTGTACCTCCACGCTTTCGTGGTCGTATTATCTTGACGCGTGATCCTGATGGTGAAGAGCGTTGCGTAGCATGTAACCTTTGTGCGGTTGCTTGCCCAGTAGGCTGTATTTCATTGCAAAAAGCGGAAAAAGAAGATGGGCGTTGGTATCCAGAATTTTTCCGTATTAACTTCTCACGTTGCATTTTCTGCGGTATGTGTGAAGAAGCATGTCCTACAACTGCTATTCAAATGACGCCTGATTTCGAGCTTGCTGAATACGTTCGTCAAGATTTGGTTTATGAGAAAGAAAACTTACTCATCTCAGGTCCTGGTAAATATCCTGATTATAACTTCTACCGTGTAACAGGTATGGCTGTAACAGGTAAAGACAAAGGCCAAGCACAAAAAGAAAGTGCACCAGTTGATGTACGGAGCTTATTACCATGATGTGGCCATTTTATTTGATGGCACTTGTGGCCATTGTTTCGACAGTTCGTGTTGTAACTAACACGAACCCTGTACATGCGTTATTAAGCTTGATTGTTTCATTGCTCGCTGTTGCTGGTATTTTCATGATTGTGGGTGCACCGTTTGCGGCTGCACTTGAAATCATTGTCTATGCAGGCGCGATCATGGTTTTGTTTGTCTTCGTTGTGATGATGCTCAACCTAGGTCAAGAAACAGTTGAACAAGAAAGTAAATGGTTAACCTCAGATGCATGGGCATATCCTGCAATGTTGAGTTTTATCTTAGGTTTGACACTTGTTTGGATGTTAAATGGTGAATACACCACGATTTCTGCACCAATGGGCTTAGAAATCGTTGGTCCTAAAGCCGTAGGTCAAGCGTTATTTACTCACTATCTATTATTGGTAGAAGTTGCCGCGATGTTGTTGCTTGCAGCCCTAGTTGCTGCATATCACTTAGGCAAACGTGAACCAAGTGCAGAAGAGGATAAAGAATAATGGGACACATCCCTTTAGAACATGGTTTGATTGTCGCAACCATCCTTTTTGCACTGGGTTTTTACGGTGTAATGGTGCGTCGCAACCTATTATTTATGCTAATGAGCCTTGAAATCATGATGAATGCTGCTGCATTAGCATTTGTCCTAGCAGGTAGCGTTTGGTCTCAGCCAGATGGTCAAGTGATGTTTATTTTAATTTTGACACTTGCTGCTGCCGAGGCGTGTATCGGTCTTGCGATCGTCCTTCAGTTTTATCATCGCTTCCATCACTTGGATGTTGATGCTGCTAGTGAGATGCGCGGATGAGTACATTATATTTAACCGTTTTATTCCCGCTCATTGGTTTTATCCTTTTAGCGGCAGGGCGCAATAAACTTTCTGAAAATGTAGCTGCCATCATTGGTGTTGGTTCAGTTGGTTTATCTGCTCTATTTGCTTTAATTGCTGGTCTTGCTTTTACGAGCAGTGGTCAAACCGTTTTTGTTCAACATTTATGGACTTGGTTCAGTGTTGGCGGTTTTGAGCCAGGTATTAGCTTACATCTTGACGGCTTGTCATTATTAATGACGGGCATGATCACAGGTGTAGGTTTTCTGATTCATATCTTTGCATCATGGTACATGCGTGGTGAAGAAGATTACGCGCGTTTCTTCTCTTATTTCAACCTATTCGTTGCCAGCATGTTGTTGTTGGTACTTGGTGATAACTTAGCGTTATTGTTCTTAGGTTGGGAAGGCGTGGGGCTGTGCTCTTACTTACTGATTGGTTTCTATTACTCTAATCCTGCAAATGGTTGGGCAGCAATCAAAGCATTTACAGTAACACGTGTCGGTGACGTATTCCTACTCATCGCATTGTTCTTGCTTTATCAACAATTTGGTACTTTGAATACTCAGTACATCGTTGAAAATGCAGCGACTGTAATGACGCAAAGCTCATCATTGTCAATTTGGACAGCATTAATGTTGTTCTTGGGTGCAGCAGGTAAATCAGCGCAAATTCCATTACAAACATGGTTAGCTGATGCGATGGCAGGTCCGACACCAGTATCTGCATTGATCCATGCTGCGACAATGGTTACAGCAGGTGTGTACCTATGCTGCCGTATGTTCTCCGTGATGGAAATGGCACCAGAAGTGATGCAGTTCATCTCGATTACAGGTGCTGTGACATTGCTTGTGGCTGGTTTTGCAGCGCTAGTTCAAACCGACATCAAACGTATCTTGGCTTACTCAACTATGAGTCAGTTAGGTTATATGTTTATGGCTGTAGGTGCTGAAGCTTACCAAGCTGGTTTGTTCCACATGTTGGCTCATGCATTCTTCAAAGCATTATTGTTCCTTTCTTCAGGTGCTGTAATTCTTGCATGTCATCACGAACAAAATATTTTCAAAATGGGTGGATTACGTAAAAAGATTCCATTCGTATTTTGGTGTTTCGTCATCGGTGGTGGTGCATTGGCTGCACTTCCAATCGTAACTGTTGGTTTCTTCTCTAAAGATGCCATCTTAGGTGCAGTATATGCACAGTCTACAATTGCAAACATTCCACTTTACAATACATTGTATTGGGTTGGTGTAGCGGGTGCTTTCTTAACTTCTATTTATACGTTCCGTCTAATTTGGGTCGTATTCTTCGGTGAAGAAAAAACACATGCGCATGCAATTCATGGTGTGACATATTGGGCACCACTTGCGATTCTTGCTGTGTTATCCACAGGAATTGGTTACTTCTTGCAAGCACCAGTTGCAAATTTATTGACTGCTGCAAGCATTCCAAGTTTTGTTATCCCTGAAGCTTTACATGAAGCTGTTGTACATGCAGAACATTTGGCGAGTGGTATTGCACTTGCTGGTTTAGCAGTAGGTATCTTCCTATTTGCCTTTGCATATGGTGCTGTTAAATCATTTGCTCAAACATCATTGGGCGCTGGTTTAGCACATATTTGCCGTACCGCATTTGGTTTTGATGCTTTGTATGACATCGTATTCGTCAAACCTTATTTATTGATTGCGAAAATCTTAGGCCGTGATCCAGTTGATGGTTTATGGCTAGTACTACCTGCGATTGTAAAAGGTGGTAATACCTTTACTAGCTCGCGTCAAACAGGTTCATTACGTGAATACGCATCAAGCATGTCACTCGGTGTAGTGGTGCTATTGATGATCTTGATCGTGATTCAGGTTGTGGGGAAATAAAATGGAAAACAATTTAATTTTACCCGCACTGATTTTAGTTCCTTTCATTGCTGGTTTTATTTGTTGGTTGGTTGATAAATTCGACCAACAATTACCGCGTTGGATTGCCTTAATTGGTATGCTTATTACCTTTGGTTTAGGCATTGCACTTTGGCAGAGTGGTACATTTAGTTACGAGCTGGGTGGTAAAGTCCCAACTTGGGCGGCTGAGTTTCATTTACCTTGGATTCAGACACTAGGCATTAGCATTCACTTGGCAGTGGATGGTTTATCTTTACTCATGGTATTACTGACTGCATTACTTGGTGTACTTGCGGTTGGTTGTTCATGGGGTGAGATCCAAAAGAATGTTGGTTTCTTCCACTTAAACCTCCTGTGGAGTTTAGGTGGTGTTATCGGTGTATTCTTAGCGATTGACTTATTCCTGTTTTTCTTCTTCTGGGAGATGATGCTCGTACCAATCTACTTCTTGATTGCGTTATGGGGTCATAAAGGCTCGAATGGTCGTTCACGTGTTTATGCTGCAACCAAGTTCTTCTTATACACGCAAATTGCTGGTTTGATCATGTTGATCGGTATCTTAGGCCTTGTGGTTTATGGATACATGATGACAGGTATGATTGGCTTCGATTACAACTATCTATTGGCTGTGGCGAACCACTTACCGCCTGAAGTTGCTTATGCATTTATGCTATGTTTCTTCATCGGTTTTGCTGTGAAATTACCTGTGTTCCCATTACATGGTTGGTTACCTGATGCACATGCACAAGCACCAACTGCAGGTTCTGTGGACTTAGCTGGTATTTTGATTAAAACAGCAGCCTATGGTTTACTTCGTTTCGTTATCCCATTCTTCCCAGCAGCATCAGCACAATTTGCTGATATTGCGATCATTCTTGGTTTGATTGGTATTTTCTACGGTGCATTCTTAGCGTATCAGCAAACAGATATGAAACGTTTGCTTGCGTATACGTCTATTTCGCACATGGGTTTCATCTTACTTGCTATTTACGCAGGTAATATCCTGACATTCCAGGGTCTTATGATCATGATGTTGGCACATGGCTTGTCATCTGCTGCATTATTTATCATGTCTGGTCAGGTTTATGAGCGTTTACATACACGTGACTTACGCTTAATGGGTGGTTTACGCGGTCAGTTGCAGTACCTTCCATTTTTCTTAATGTTCTTTGTAGCTGCACTTGTTGGTGTACCAGGTTTAGGTAACTTTATTGGTGAATTCCTGATCTTGATGGGTTCATTCAAAGCTTATCCTGTATTCACGATTATTGCGGCAGTAAGCTTGGTGTTTGCTGGTCTTTATGGCTTGATTTTGATTCATAAAGCATTGTTTGGTACACCAAATCCAGAGCAACAGCAGCACTATACAAGCCCATTAAAAGATTTATCAGCACGTGAAGTTACTATCTTGATGATCTGTGTGATCGGTTTGGTTTGGTTAGGTATTTACCCACAAACATTCTTGGATGTATCTCATTCAAGCATGCAATGGTTAGTAAATAGTTATATGCCAGTACAAGAAGTTGTTGAAACTGTTCAGCAGACAACAACTCAACTTGAGCATGTGGAGATGCAATAAACCATGAACTTCACACTTTCTTTTTCTGAACTTATGCCGCTCGTCCCTGTGATGATTGTGGCGTTGACTGCAATTGTTGTGATGTTATTGATTTCGATTAAACGTAATCATAATTTAATCGCAACAACTTCAGTTGTGGGGCTTAACCTCGCTGCAATTTTTATCGCATACACTGCGTATACAGGTCACTATGCACCTGTAAACGTGATGGGCATGTTTATGGTTGATCCATTTACCATGCTCTATCAATTCATGATTTTGATCGCAGCTTTGGCATGTTGTACTTTGTCACATGCTTATATTGAGACATATAAAGACAATCGCGAAGAGTTGTACATCTTGCTACTGTGTTCAGTAGCAGGTGCGATGTTGATGGTTGCTAGCTCTCATTATGCTTCGTTCTTTATCAGCTTAGAATTAATGTCAATTCCAGTATATGGTATGTTGGCATATACCCATCAGCGCAGCCAATCTTTGGAAGCAGGGATTAAATATCTTGTGCTTTCAGCGACGGCATCTGCAATGTTGTTAATGGGTATGGCGTATATTTATGCTTATACAGGTTCATTATCATTCTATGATTCTGTACAAGCGTTATTCACTGCAATCAAACAGCCAATGGTGTTATTGGGCTTAGGCTTAATCATCTTTGCTGTTGCGTTTAAACTGTCACTTGCTCCATTCCACAAATGGACACCAGATGTGTATGCAGGTGCTCCAGCACCGATGGCAACATTCTTGGCGACAGCTGCGAAAGTAGCAACGATCGGTTTGTTTGTACGTTACTTATTGGCATCAGGTGCAATCCTAGTTGAATCGCTGGTAACAGTGCTTACAATTATTGCTGTATTGTCAATTTTAGTAGGTAACTTACTTGCAGTACGCCAAGTAAACTTGAAACGTATTCTTGGTTATTCATCGATTGCTCACTTTGGTTATTTGTTAATTGCTTTAATTAGCATGACTTATGCGAGCCTTGGTAGCGTGACGGTCTATGTGATTACTTATGTACTTACAACAATCGGTGCGTTTGGTGCAGTTACGTTAATGTCGAGCCCTTATAACAACGTGGATGAAGCACAAAGTCTTGCTGACTACCGTGGTTTGTTCTGGCGCCGTCCGATTTTGACTGCAACATTAACTGTGATGATGTTATCGCTAGCTGGTATCCCATTAACAGCGGGCTTTATTGGTAAGTTCCTTGTGGTTATGGCTGCAGTAACAACTCAACACTGGTTCTTAGCTGCAATGATCGTTGTGGGTAGTGGTATCGGTTTGTACTACTATTTGCGTGTCATGGTTGTGATGTACATGACTTCACCAGATACTCCTCGTATTGATGCTGATGCGCATTGGGGAACTAAAGTTGGTGGGATCATGGTACTAGGTGCTGCATTGTTGGTATTGTTCTTAGGTATCTATCCAGATCCAATGATCAATTTAGCATTAAAATCAGAGATTCTTTCTCCATTACATTTCATGTTATCTCAGCAACAGTAATCATCCGATAATCTGATTTGTACAAAAAAGCCTCCAAAACTGGGGGCTTTTTTATTGAATAGTAAAAAAACACTTTATAATAAGCGAATATTTATATTAGCTAGGTACTTACTCGTGTCGATTCAAGAAATTCGTCATCCGCTTATTCGCCATAAACTTGGTTTACTTCGTCGCTCTGACATTAGTACTAAGAACTTCCGTGAATTAGCGCAAGAAGTTACGATGCTATTGACGTATGAAGCAACAAAGGACTTATCTGTTGTGGATCACGAAATTGATGGGTGGGCAGGGAAAGTAACAACTCAACGTATTGCAGGGAAAAAAATCACGATTGTTCCGATTCTTCGTGCAGGAATTGGAATGCTAGAAGGTGTACTTAACCTGATTCCAAGTGCAAAGGTGAGTGTTTTAGGTTTAGAGCGTGACGAAGCAACTTTAGAAGTTCGCACTTACTATAAAAAGCTAGTACCAGATGTCGCTAATCGTTTGGCGATGATTATTGATCCTATGCTTGCAACGGGTAATTCATTGATTGCTGCAATTGATGTATTGAAAGCTAGTGGCTGTAAAGATATTCGAGTGATGATTTTGGTTGCTGCTCCTGAAGGGATTGCAAAAGTTGAAGCTGCACACCCTGATGTTCGTATTTATACGGCTTCAATTGATCAAGGCCTGAATGAAGAAGGTTATATCGTGCCTGGTTTGGGTGATGCAGGCGATAAAATCTTTGGTAGTGTGCAAAAAGATTAATTTTAAAATATGAAAAGAGACTTTTTATTTCTGTGATTTGAAAGGGAAATAGCAAGTCTCTTTTTTATTATCTATATAGTATGATGAGCATCATCGTAAAGTAGGATAAATGTCATGAAGCAAGAGCTCTACCACGGGAAAATTAAGCAATATAATCCTGAGAAAGGATTTGGTTTTATTGCATCGAATGGTGAAGATATCTTTTTTCATATCTCAGATTACCCTGCAGCTGAAGGTGAACCTAAGCGCAATGAAAAAGTGAAATTTTCAGTTGTAGAAAATCAAGGTAAATATAAAGCAATTAAAATTGAGCGCGTTGATCCTAACCCCGCTAAAACTAAGAAAAACAAAATCATGGATCACAATAAGTCGATTACCAATGAATTGTTATCAAACTTAAGACGTTGATCCTTACAGTAATCTTTGATTGAAATATCATGAGAAAAGAGGCTTTACGGTCTCTTTTTTATTAGAATAACCAAAACATGAAAAATTGAGTGCAAAATGTTTGTTGAAGGAAAAATAAAAAAATACGATACAGAAAGAGGTTTTGGCTTTATTAAGGTAGATGGTCATCAAACTGATGTTTTCTTCCATATCAAAGATTTTCCAAAAGCATCTGGTGAACCTAAAATTGGTGAAAAACTAAAATTTTTGATCGTTGAAGATAATAATGGAAAGTTTAAAGCTGCAAATATTGTGCGCTTAGATCAAAAACAAGCATATATTGATTATCCAAACTATGCCAACAACTCATCTACTCAAAATAAATCGGTCTCACAGCAAAAACATGCAAATCATAAAGGTATGACTTTTATGATTATTGGCTTGATTGTGATTGCAATTTTAGGAGGATTAGTTTTCAAAAAATATCAGTCGTATGCAGAATCAAAAGAATTAAAAACAGCACAGCTGATTGCAGAGCAGAAGAAAATTGTGCAACAGCAACGAGATGCTTTGGGTGAGCTGCCGGAAATTAAATTATCTCAAAAGACAGAAAACGCTCTGCAAGCCTCAACATCTGTTCCTGTCATGAATAAACAATCACAACAATCGACAGCGAATCAGACTCAATTTAAATGTGATGGACGCCAACATTGTTCGCAAATGAGATCACGTGAAGAAGCAGAGTTCTTTGTGCGCAATTGTCCTAATACCAAAATGGATGGTGATAATGATGGTGAACCGTGTGAGAATGATTCGAGATGGTAAATTAAAAAGATCAGATTTAAATCTGATCTTCACAAAATTGTAGAAAGGCTTTTAATCCTGGCCCCTGATATTTTTGGCGGTGTACCAGCATATAAAGTGGTCTTGTCAGTTGCCAGAACGGTGTGTCAAGGATGACCAATTGACCTTTTTCAGCTAAAGGCTCAATCGCTAATCTTGATACACAGGACATCCCAAGCCCACCCGCTACAATTTTTAAAATTGCTTCGTTATGACCTAAGGTCAAACGAATATTCGCATCAGGAACATCTTGTAAAATTGCATTGTCAAAAACTTCACGTGTACCAGAGCCTTCTTCACGTAAAATCCATTCAACATTTAGAAAGTCAGCAGGGCTTAATGCACGTTGAATTTGAGCAAGAGGATGTGAAGGTGCACAGCAAACGGCTAATTCATCATCACGCCAGTGAATACACTGTAATTGTGGCAAATGACAAGAACCTTCAATTAAAGCTAAATCCAGTTGGAATTGATTGACTGCTTCAATCATTTGACGAGTATTACCCACTTGTAATTGTAAGTGTGCCTGTGGGTGTTTTTGTAAGAAATCAGCCATTAAATCAGGCATCAAGTAGTCGCTGATTGTGAGCGTTGCTCCCAATCTAAGGTCAATACTTTGTAATTCACCTTTGGCTGCTTGCTCAAAAGATTCACAGCGACCTAATATTTCTAATGCTTGTGGCAATAAAAAGCGTCCCAAATCATTAAGCTGTAAACGCTTGCCGAGTCGATCGAACAATGGCGCACCAAGACCATCTTCTAAATCAGCTAAAGCCATACTTGCTGCACTTTGAGTAAGTCTAACAGCATCACTGGCTTTGGTTACGGTTCCTTCCTGAGCGACCGCCACAAAAACAGCCAATTGGCGTAAGGTCATTCGCATGTTATATAGCCTTAATGTTTTGAGTATCCATCAAATATTCGATCATGCTAACATGAGCATACTGTTTCGTGCCACGTTCAAATCATGTCAATTGAAAAATTTACCGTAGAAAAGGTTTTATCTGTACATCGTTGGGCTCACAATCTTTTTAGTTTCACGATGACGAGACCCGCCCATTTTAAATTTACAGCAGGTCAATTTGCTCGTATTGGGTTGATGGTAAATGGTGAATTGGTGGTTCGTGCATATTCAGTCGTTTCTTCACCTTTTGATGAAAATCTGGAATTCTTTTCTATCGTTGTACCTGATGGTGCGTTTACTTCAAACCTTCAACATCTTGAAGTCGATGATGAGTTATATCTAGACAAAACTGCGTATGGGTATTTAACTTTAGCTCGCTATCAATTGCCTTTAGCTCATGATTTATGGTTACTAGCCACGGGTACTGGATTGGCTCCTTTTTTATCTATGCTCCAAGATTTTGAAACGTGGACGAAATATCAGCATATTCATCTTATATATAGTGTGAGATCTACAGCTGAACTGGCTTATGTAGATCGTATACAAGAGCTTGCTGAGAGCTTTGGTGAAGGGCATACAGGGTTCAAATTTGTACCAATTATTACCCGTGATCCAAATGCGACCCTACATGATCGTTTACCTATTTTGATTGAAAATGGTGAGCTAGAAAAAGTGGTTGGCCTATCACTCAATCCTGCTACTAGCCATGTGATGTTATGTGGTAATCCACAAATGGTAGAAGATACCAAGGATGCATTAAAACAACGTGGACTGACGATGAATCGTCGTGGTGAGGGAAATATTGCTGTAGAGAACTATTGGTAATAGGTACGCATGGATATGTTATTAGTGAACAAACATATCCATAAATTCGCGGATTTCTTGAATTGCGGTATCAACATCTGTATTCAGCCATGTTGGCTCAAAAAGTCCAGTGTAGTGCTCTAAGCGATCATGGGGAACAACCAGTCGAACTGGGCAATCTTCTTCAAGTAAGCGCCAAGGTAAAATCGGAACTTCATTATCGAGAAATGGTTGTACATTCCGAATATCGATAATCATTGCATTAATGCAATCAGGTAAGGGCATAACCGAGAATTCTTCAGTACGTCGACGGAAATATTCTAGATCACCCCACTTTAAAATATAGCTTGGTTTATTGAACTCGATAATACCAATCAAATGTTCATCGCGTGTGTGATGTAAAAAACATTGATGTGTGACATCAGTGTCTAAATCTAGAGAAACACTTTGTTGGCTATAGGACATACAGTAATTAAAAACAGAACAGAAACGTGACAGAGGATTATAGCTTATTTTTATAATTTTCTAAACCGCCTATATTTTATACAAGAATGCAAATAATAAAAAGTAGAGTTATGCAAATAAAACAACGATAGTGCGAAGCTTTGTCACACAATGCAACACAGTCCATTGCTAATATAAAGGTCTAAGCAATAAAAGGATGAGGGCAAACTATGATGCATGATTTTAGTAAGCCACAGCCTCATGTGGCCAGTAAAGAAGAAATAGCAAGGAAAAGGAAATTACCAGTCTATATGCTCATTATCGTAGGGCTGTTCTTGCTAGCATTATTAATTTTTATGGTTGCAGACCATTCGAATAAACCTACTGCACAAGTGATCATTTCACAGTTGCATTCGGTCCTTTTAAATGCGTAAGCAATCTATCTTAGACCAAACCTAATCGATTTAACGAGCTCATTGGTGTGAACTAATGGGCTTTTTTTGCAAAATTATGCGTAATTTTTGTTGTATTAGTGATGCTGTTCGTTGATTGAGAATTAAACAAAAATTATGGTCTAGATATCCATTCGTGATGTTCTCTTAACAGAATGAGTTTGGGTAGCTGTATTTGACTTAAAAAACACATAAAAGGATAACATGACATGAATGAAATTTTTAGTGATCCATCCCAAAGAGGGAGATTTGATGCAATGTATTATTGGGATCAATTTCAGCCAATATTAGCCGCAATTGTTATTCTACTGGTGGGTTGGATTATTGCCCTAGTGATTGCAGCAGGCGTGAAAAAGTTATTACAAAAATTTGATACCAATCATAAATTGTCATCGGCGACTGGTAGAGCGCCCAATATAGAAAGTCTCATCTCCAAACTTGTATTTTGGTTTGTGATGATTTTGGCCGTTGTTGGTGCATTAAATGTCTTAAATATTAGTGGTGTAAGCGATCCATTTAGCAATATGGTTGGTCGTGTACTGGCTTATATTCCAAATCTGTTAGCTGCTGTTGCCGTCGGATTTATTGGTTGGATTGTTGCACGTTTGGTGCGTCTAGGCTTGACCAATGTATTATCCAAAACTCAGTTAGACGATAAGTTAAGTAGTGAAGTTGGTGTTAGTTCACTGAGCGGTAATATTGCTGAGATCTTTTATTGGTTAGTTTTATTATTATTCTTGCCGATTGTTTTATCTATTCTCGGTTTAACTGGGCTACTTGTTCCTGTGCAGAATATGGTAAATGAAGCAATTGCATTCTTACCGAATCTATTCATTACAGGCGTAATCATTTTTGTTGGTTATATTTTAGCGAAAATCGTTCGTGGTATTGTTGAGGGCTTAACCAATAGCTTAGGTTTACAGGCTCAAGCAGCAAAGATCGGATTATTTAAAAATTCAAGTGTTTCTAAATTCTTAGGTTCATTTGTATTTGCAATTATTATCATCACAGCATTAATTGTGGCATTTGAAGCATTGGGTGTTGAAGCAATTTCACAACCAGCAACAGCGATGTTGAATGAAATTATGCATGCAATTCCACAAATTATCGCGGCTGGATTGATTTTAATCGTGGCTTATGTGGTATCGAGATTTGTTGGACGTTTGGTCGCTGAATTAATATCAGGTGCTGGTGTTGACGAAGTTCCGATGAAACTGGATGTACAACGTTTTCTTGGACAAACACGTGTTTCTGATATCGTTGGCTATTTGATCGTGTTCTTTACTATGTTATTTGCTGTTTCTGAAGCAGCGAATCGCTTAGGTTTAGAACAGGTGAGTGGCTTGATTGCCATGTTTATCCAATTCGGTGCAGACATTTTACTCGGTGCTGTGATCTTGGTCATCGGTTTTTGGCTTGCAAATGTGGTTGCGAATGTCGTGCAACGTGGTGAATACAACAGCTCACGTTGGTTAGGTAATCTAGTTCGCATTTTGATCATGGGCTTAGTCATTGCGATGGGTCTAAAAGCAATGGGTATTGCCGATTCGATCGTTAACTTGGCATTTGGTTTGACGTTGGGTTCTGTTGCAGTTGCTTTTGCATTGGCATTTGGTTTAGGCGGTCGTCAACCCGCTGAACGTTTATTGACAGATTTATTGGATAAAGCAAAAACCGAAGCTAAGCAACCAAATCCAATTCATCAAAATCAACCTACAATCAGTACCAATAACAATCCAACTCCTCCTTCATCTCCATATTCAGATGAATAGAAAAAATAATCTTTGATTTTTTTGATCAATTCGACCACTCTTAACAGGGTGGTCGTTTTGTTTTTTCAATAAATAAAAAGTCTATAGGAGAATTAAATGAAGAAGCCTAACCGCGTATTTGCACCGATTATTATTGCTGGAATCACTGTAGGATTTTTGGCAAGTGCATATAAATTCGTGATTGCAAAGTCTGGCACGAGCAAAGAAAAATCAACATCAAATAGCTCGCAATCCTCTTCTGTTGAAGCAGCGAATTCTCCTGAGCATCACTCTTAGTTCATCAAATGATCTGCTCAATTTGAATTTTCTAGACGAATTGAGCAGCGGCTTGTGCTGATGACCACGCCCATTGGAAGTTATATCCCCCAAGATGACCTGTTACATCGAGAACCTCTCCAATAAAGTACAAGCCTTTTTGTTTTTTACTTTCCATGGTTTTGGAGGATACCTCGCTGGTATCTACGCCACCGAGAGTCACTTCTGCAGTTCGATAACCTTCTGTTCCTGATGGTTTGACAGTAAAAGCATGTAATTGTGCCGCAATGTGCTCAAGTTGAGCATCGCTGATATTGCCAATCGCAGTTTCACTGTGATCCGCCCAAATGAGTTGTTGTAACTCAATAACAATACTTTTTGCAGTGAACTCATTGAGTAAAGTTCTGAGTAGAACTTTAGGTTGTGATTTTTTCTTGGCTTTGAAAAAATCTAATAAATCTTGGCTTGGGAAAAAGTCTATTTTAAAACTTTCTCCAACATGCCAATAATTGGATAGTTGCAAGGAGCTTGGACCACTTAAACCGCGATGGGTAAATAAAAGTGCTTCAGTAAATTGATGACGATCGTTGATCAAGGTTGCATCTAATGCATTACCACTCAAGCGAGTGGTTACTTCTTTAAACTGATCTGAAAAAGTAAAGGGAACAAGACCAGCACGGGTTGGAAATACATGATGTCCGAACTGCTTTGCCAGTTCATAGCCAAAACCTGAACCGCCTAATGTTGGAATCGATAAACCACCAGTGGCAACTACTAACGACTCACAGTGATAAGTGCCTTGATTGGTTTCAATAATAAAACCTGAATCTGCTTTATTTTTTACCTGTTCAACTTCGCAGTGTGTTTGAATTTCAACGTGCTTTGATTTGCTACATTCTGAAAGTAACAATTCAAGAATTTCTTTAGAGCCTTTCAACGTGAAGAGCTGACCATGTTTACGTTCTTCGTATTCAATGCCGTATTCACAGACCAAACCAATAAAATCCCAATTGGTATAACGGGTTAAGGCTGAAATCACAAAATGCGGGTTTTCTGAAAGATAGTTGGAAGGCTCTACCTCTAAATTGGTGAAGTTGCATTTACCACCACCTGACATCAGAATTTTTTTACCGACTTTATTGGCTTTTTCAAGTACGACGACTGAACGTCCACGTTTGCCTGCCTCAGCAGCTAACATCAAGCCCGATGCACCTGCACCTAAAACAACCACATCAACTTGATGAACCATGAGCATTACTCGATAGAATACGAAAAGCGGGCAATTATAGAAGATTTAAAGCCTTTTGAGTACGTCGATTGTTTGATTAAAAAATATGCCTTTAAAATCAAGGCATGCTATAAAGTTGAATTCTATAGAGGGGTAAAAATAATGAACGATAAAATATTTTTAAACGATATTCAGCCCAACAACCAAGATCAACTAAGACAATATACTTTAATTGCCTATGGTTTATATGCAGCCAGTATTTTTGTGGGTTTGACCAGTATTGCAGCTGTCATCATGAACTATATGAAACGAAATGAAGTACAAGGTACGTGGTTGGCGAGCCATTTTGAATGGCAAATCAAAACCTTTTGGTTCACGCTCATTGGTGCTGTGATTGGTTTCGTATTGTCATTTGTCCTCATCGGCATTCCAATCTTGTTTGCGGTGTCGATTTGGTTTATTTATCGCATCGTAAAAGGTCTTGTGGTGTTTATGGATAATAAACCAATCGGTGATGGATGGTTTTAAGCCGTTAGAATCAGTAGATCAAAAGTCACTTCAGGGTGACTTTTATTTCATGCGTCCTTGTAGTCCACCTGTATGAATCGCTAAGATTCTCGTATTCACAGGGAAGTTCCCTTGTTGAATTAAATCAAATAATCCCATCATCATTTTAGCTGTGTAGACCTGCTCTAGTGGAACAGCATA
This sequence comes from Acinetobacter sp. AOR34_HL, assembly GCF_027854795.1. Taxonomy (NCBI): domain Bacteria; kingdom Pseudomonadati; phylum Pseudomonadota; class Gammaproteobacteria; order Moraxellales; family Moraxellaceae; genus Acinetobacter; species Acinetobacter sp. AOR34_HL. The sequence goes on from NZ_JAKTID010000047.1 coordinate 53,584, forward strand.
TTGTTGTTCGAATTGCTGCATAAATTGCAGCAGTTCAGAATTGGTTTTGGCATAACCACCACAACAATATTTATCTGTTAAAGACCAGTTGGTTTTATTGGTCCATTGTTGAATATCGTGCTTGAGAAAATCACCTTTAAGTGCCGAAAAGCCTAAAATATGTTGCTGATCTGAACTACTTTCGATGATCCCTGCAATCGTGCCACCTGTACCGACAGCACAACCAATCACATCATAATTTTCTCGATCATCAGCAGACAGAATTTCTTTCGTGCCTTGTATCGCAAGTTGATTAGTCCCGCCTTCTGGAATAATCAAAGTATTTGGATAACGCTGTTTTAATTGTTGTAAATACTCAACTTCATGGCGAAGTCGGTATTCAGCTCGACTGACAAAATGCAGTTGCATACCAAAATCTTGTGCGGTTTGCAGGGTTGGATTGAACGCTTGTTTAGCTAACTCCTCACCACGAATAATGCCAATACTTTGAAAACCAAAATAATGTGCTGCATAAGCTGTTGCAGCGATGTGGTTGGAGTAGGCCCCGCCAAAGGTCAGTACTTGATTTAAATTTTGTTGCTTAGCTTCGAGTAGATTGTATTTCAGTTTGAAAAATTTATTCCCTGAAATCTGAGGGTGAATGAGATCAAGACGCTTCACCGTCAATTGCACAGGAAAGGGAAGGTCTAATGTTTGATAAGGGGTTGGAAAAGCAATTTGATCAAACATTGGAATAAACAAAAATTGGATTTGATCACATTGTAAATGTATTTGATTGAGAATGTCAGTGCTGCATTAAGAGTCGGTATCTACAGAGCTCATCACGGACATACCAGGACGTAAATTTTCGATGCCTTTTTGGTTTGGATCTATCGCAATACGCACTGCAATCCGTTGCACCACTTTAGTAAAGTTACCTGTGGCATTATCAGGTTTTAGTACGCTAAATTCGGAACCAGCCGCAGGGGAAATTTGCTCTACATGTCCTGTGAATTTCTGATGATTCATGGCATCCACAGTAAAATACGCTTTTTGCCCAATTTTCATATTGGCAATTTGCGTTTCTTTAAAGTTCGCAATCACCCATGTTTGTTTCGGGATTAAATACAATAATTGTGTTCCTGCTGCCACGTATTGACCTACTCGTGGATTGACCTCACCGAGTTGACCATCTAATGGTGCAACAATCGTGCTGTAATCCTTTGTGGTATTGGCTTGATCCAATTGCGCTTGAGCACTATTCACTTGTGCTCTTAGTCCAGCTTGCGCGACTTGTGCTGTTTTTAATGCTTCTTGTGCAACGAGGATATTCGCCTGCGCTTGTTTGAGCAAAGCTAGATTATTTTGTACATCCGCAGCCGCTTTATCTTGTTCAGATTTTGATGCTGCACCGCTATCTCCAAGTTGTTGATAGCGTTTAAGTTGTGCGATGGATAAGTCGTATTGCGCTTTGACTTGATCAAGTTTGGCTTGCGCTGCAACCACATCAGCTTGGCGTTGGGCGATGGCTTGAGTTTGATTGGCTAGACTATTTTCTGCTTGTTCTACACCTGAGACAGCCTGCGTGACTTTTTGATCATAGGTGGTTGCATCAATATGCATCAACACTTGACCTTGTTTGACCTGATCAAAGTCCTTGACCAATACATCCTTGATATAGCCATTAATCTGTGAGGAAAGAATGGTAGTTTTGCCTTTCACATAGCTGTTGTCAGTTTGCTCAATCGCCGTATGAAATGGACCAATTCGCCACGCCCATAAAATAATGGTAATCCCCACAATTAATACTAAAAGCATCCACCATAAGGTAGAGCGTTTGGTTTTAATCAATTTACTGGTTGTAGGTGGCGGTGGTGGTGGCATTTTTGGCACGGACTCAACTGCTTTGTCAGACTGAGCATGATTATTCTGCTCAGCGTTTTCGATCTTGGAACTTTCAGGTTTCTCTTGTTCAGACATAATTTTTTCTCAATCAAATACAATAAAATTAATTTGCTGTTTGCAAGCTTCTATGGGTTTTGTACTTATTACGAGCATATTTAAATAAGCCCCAAAGCAGCAAAATAACGGCAAAGATGCCATTTAAGGCAATCACATCGTTATAGGCACGAACCTGAGCTTCACGAGTCACCACCTTATTTAAATTCTGTAGGGCTTGATTGTTTTGTAAAACAGGGTCATTCGTTGTGAGCATTGAACTATGTTGATAACTTTGCAAACGCTGTGCGACAAGGGGATCGGTAGGATCGAGATTTCTACTAATCTCAACTTTATAATCATAAGTGTGGCGTTGCTGATAGGTATTGAAAAATGATGAACCGACTAAACCACCAAAGTTTTGCGTAGCTGAGAACAATACAATAAAGGTCACGACATATTGAGGACCACGTTGTAAGGTACGCATAAAACCCATCAATAGCAGTGGACCAATAAATACGCCCCCTGCAAAACTCACCAAGAACTGGCTTCGATAAAAGTTTGCAGGTCGTACATCACTGGTCAGGTGATAATCCAAAGCACAGGCGATCAGAATTAAAACTTCAGCCAGAAATAAATTTAAAATTAAACGCTCACGATGAAATGTCAGCGCACTAAATACCGAACCTGCAATCGTTCCACAGAAAATAACCACATAAAGCGGAACAAATTGATCAGGACCCATACCAACAGTTTTTAGAAAATTGACCGCAGCGTAGCTTTGTTCAGACATTAATAGTCTGAGCGCAAAGGCACTGACGATGAAACTCAAAAGATCGCCTGTCGCCAACCAACGTGTCATGATCAGTGGATTGCGACGATAATGTTCATAAGTCAAACCAAACACAATTAAACAAAAACCGACGATCAAGGTATAGGCTAACCAAGGGCTATCAAACCACCAGTGAATAGGCCCTTGTGTTAATACGATACACAGGCAGGCGAAACCCGGAGCGAGCAGTGCAAAGGTAAAAAAGTCGGTGGTGTTTCAAAAAGTATGCTGAAAAAAACAATATGGCTTTTGATAAAATAGAGGTATGAAAATAACGCTACAAATCAAATGTCCTACCTGTCTAAGTAACAATATAAAGAGAAATGGCATCAAAGTAGATGGGAAACAAAACCATCAATGCAAAGATTGCAAACGTCAGTTTATTGGTGATCATGCATTAAGCTATCAAGGGTGTAACTCAGGTATTACCGGCAAGATATTACATTTAATGGTCAGAGGAAACGGTGTAAGAGATATTGCTGAAGTCGAGCGTATCAGCATTGGCAAGGTATTACGAACCTTAAGTGAATCGATCTATCAGATTCAGCCTAAACAAAGCAACTACGAATGTCTTGAAGTCGATGAACTCTGGACTTTTGTAGGGAATAAGAAAAATAAACAATGGCTTATTTATGCCTACCATCGAGAATCTGGAGAAATTGTTGCTTATGTTTGGGGTAAGCGGGATTTAGCAACGGTTCAACGTCTTAAAGCTAGACTTAAAAAGCTTGGGGTTCAATATGCTCGAATTGCGAGTGATCCCTGGGATAGTTTTATCACAGCATTTCAATGTTGCAAGCAAGTGATCGGTAAGTTTTTTACCGTCGGTATTGAAGGTAACAACTGTAGAATTCGTCATCGAATCAGGCGTGGATTTAGGAGAAGTTGCAACTTTTCTAAAAAGCTCGAAAATCATTTTAAAGCCTTTGATTTGACTTTCTTTTACCTTAATAACGGATTTGTTTAACGCCAGCATACTTTTTGAAACACCACC
>NZ_JAKTID010000048.1:0-10059 GCF_027854795.1 Acinetobacter sp. AOR34_HL
TTTTAAGGTCACTCTTTGTGCCTGATAAAAAATGGCGAAAACAAGAAGAACCTCAATTGAGGTTCATCTTGTGATATTTGTGGGACAGCAGTGGCATCGTGTGCCATTGTCCGAAGAAGCAATGAGTTTGCTTGAGTCTATTCAGCCATATACTCAACCACAAGATTTCATTTTTCCAGCACCTCGAAATGGTGCAATGCTTTCAGATATGTCCTTAGCCACCTTGATCAAACGAATGCATGAACAGAAGCTTAAAGAAAATGGCTTAGGCTATATTGACCCCAAACAAAATCGGGTGATTACAACCCATGGGTTTCGTTCCACATTCCGTGATTGGTCAGCCGACAAAACAGACTACGCTAGAGAAGTCTGTGAGCATGTGCTTGCACATAAGCTACCAGACGAAGTTGAAGCAGCATATTTACGCGGAGCCTATCTAGAAAAGCGAAAAGGCATAATGACTGCTTGGGCAAAGTACTGTTGCCAAAATTAGGCTTTGTTGCACAAAGATTTGATATGCAAAGCGCCCCTAATTGAGTCAAATTTAAGGCGTAACTTGGGTAAGTGGTCGACCTAATTACGTAAATCTGTTGAGGACTGCTACACGTGCATGCATCTCGTTGACTTGGCTATCAAAATTCCGAGCACTGAGTTTATCTCTTAATAATTTAATGCAATGCATCTTAGTTTCTACCAAACTGCGGCGATGATAGCCTGACCATTTTTTCCATAGTGTCCTGCCTAAACGTTTAACTGTTCGAAGTAATTCATTTCGCTCTAGCGAGCTACTCTTTGTATCTTTCCATGGTTTCGCATTTTTTCTAGGTGGAATCACCGCATGCGCTTGCCGATCTGCAATGACCTGACGGCATTGCTTGGTGTCATAAGCTCCAACGGTATAAACAGAGTCAATCTGCTCATCTTGTGGAATCTGATTAAGTAAATCACCAAGCACCTGTGAATCACTGACATTATTGATTGTAAGCTGAACTGCTCGTATTTGTAGGGTTTTGGCATCTATACCAATATGTAGTTTACGCCATTGGCGACGGTATTCAGGCTGATGCTTCTTACGCTTCCATTCGCCTTCACCTAAAAATTTTAAACCCGTTGAGTCGATGAGTAGATGCAGCCCATCACGACTTTTCTGGTAGCTAATTTGAATATCAATATACTTTTGTCTTCTACAAAGCGTCGTGAAGTCTGGTGTTGTCCAATCTAATCCGCAAAGTTTAATTAAGCTTTGAACAAAACCAGTAACCATGCGTAAAGTGAGGCCAAATAGAGATTTGATCATCAAACAGCATTGAAGCGCCATGTCGGAGTAGGTTTGATTTCGCCCTTGTTTGCCTTGAGGTTCTGCATACTATTGTGTTTTTGGATCGAACCAAATGGCAATATTCGCACGATTAATGAGAGCTCGGTTATATGCGGGCCAATTGGTTGTACGATAAATTTTGTGTAGGCTTATTCATCTGAGAATTATATTGCCGCAGAAGCCCTTAAGAACAGCTTTGTGCAACAAAGCCATATTAATTACAAAAGGTTGTTGATTCATTTTGGCTACCCTATGTTTTTTAACAATATTGGAGATTTGATGCAGCCGAAAGTTGAGACTATTCAGCTGACTGATAATTAAGCCAATGATGATAATGTTGAGGATATATGCAGAGGTGTAACGTTTAATTGTTGAATCAGATGATCAGCAATAAACTCAGCATCTTTAGCAACATCCATAAAGCGTCCTGAACCCCATGTGTTTAACCAAGGTAAACCAATAAAGCTTACTTCAGGGTCAACGGTAATACCGCGATCATGTTTGGGATATCCATTTGTTTGAAATATATCTAAATCAATCCAAGAATAGTCTGGTCTAAATCCGATACACCAAATGATTGAAGTGATGTTCTCTTCAACTAAATCAATATGGGTAATTTCCTGTTCTGGCTGCCAAAGTGGCTGATATACAGATGCTGGCTCTTCAGTAACAATATTATTTTTCTCTATATAGTTATCAATAGAGGCATTAATACGATTGTAAGTTGCATCTGCCATGTCTAGGTTCTGGATTAAATCTGGACGGAAGACAAACTGACCTTCCTTATAGTCCTCAAATCTTCCAAGCAATCGCATACCTTCTAATGCAAATTTACGTAGATCAATATCACGACCACCATCTCGCCCAGTCACATAATGATTAGTGCTGTTACGAACCTCTTCACTATATCGGTGATCTTTGACAGTTGTTTCGTAATAACCCATTTCATAAAGCCACTTCACTACGTCTTTACCACGATAAAAACGCGCACAGCGTGGTGCATCTCCCGTAGAAAGATAGACCTTTTTACCTGCCAAATGTAGATCTTCTGCAATTTGGGCACCTGATTGTCCTGAACCGACAACCAAAACATTACCTTCAGGTAACTGTTCCACATTAAAATATTGTTCTGAATGCATTACCAACACTTGTTCAGGGACTTGATCACTTAGTTTTGGATAAATTGGAGTGTGATAACCACCAGCCGCTACAACTAATTGTTTAGCAGTAGCTGTGCCTAAACTAGTTTCAATTTCAAAGTGTTGAGGTGCAATTTTAGCAACATGCTTAACCTGAACATTTAATAAAACTGGTGGATTCAGTTTTTCAATGAAGTCGTCGAGATATTCAACAATTTCATTTTTTTTCATAAATCCATCAGGGTCATTACCGTTATATGGATGCTCTGGAAGCAAACATTGCCAATTGGGGGTAACCAAAGTGAAATTATCCCACCGTTTACTGCGCCAGCTATGGGTCAACTCTGATTCTTTTTCTAGAATCACATGATCAATCCCTGCTTTTTGTAAATAATGACTGATACATAACCCTGCCTGGCCACCACCAACAATCACGACGTCATAATTTGGTTGTAAATCTTGAATTTGCATATTAAACATCATGTTCCCCTTATTCATTGTGCATTTCAGTAATTTCAATTTGGTCTTCGTCTTTTAAGGCGAATAAGTTAGCTTGGCGTTTAATCGTGGATAGACTGTCCATGGCTGAACTACATGCAAAGCCATAACGTACTCGTACTCGTTCTGATGCAGCTGATAACCCATCTTCAGCCAACTTTAAAAACTGTATTGCTGGATATGAATGTCCTTTAGCTAGATATTCATAAATCACCGTGGATGGAGAGTAATATTGAATCAGCTCACCATTTGGCCATTTCACGGTAAAATTTACACTTGGCATAATGTTGGCTCCTGTTGCTGTACATGTAGGGAAAGATGGGAAAATGGAGCTTGTGCAAGGACTTTTTGATAATTCAGCCCAGTAAAAGCCTGTTGTTGAAAATCCCAAAAAATCTGTTGCTCATTCTGCTGCTGAATCTGTACCTTGCCAGAATTTGTGACCTCACCAATCACCGCACAATCAATATCTTGTGAAGCAAATAATTCAATGATGTCCTCACATTCTTCGCTATCGGCAGTCAGTAAGAAGCCATAACTTGGGAAAATTTGAAGCCATTTCAACCAATCTGTATGTTGCGGTTTCGGAATCTTATCTAACCAAAGATTCGCTCCTGATCCCGTTGCCTCAAGTAGCATTAACAAACTGCCTAAAATTCCTGCATTACTGATGTCGCGTGCCGCATACGCGAGATGCTGTTCTGCAATTTCGGGCAATACTTCCAACTGAGTCTTTAAAACCGCAGCAGGAACATGTTCAAAACATTTCCAATAGGTGGTTTGCTCATGGAATTTGCCCTGCATATTCAGTGCAATTAATATCTTCTGCCCCGCTTGAACATGGAAGACCGAGAGCAAATGATTCGCCAATCCTTGTATGGCAACGGAGAGCGTAGGTTGAAAATCTGTATGAATATTGGTGTGTCCACCCACAAGCTTTACGCCATAGGCATCACAAGCTGCTTGCATGCCAGCAAATAACTGTTGACCACTTTGTGTATCGGTATGCCAATAACTATTCACCACAGTTAAAGCTCGCCCACCCATTGCTGCAATGTCGCTCACATTTGCCATCACCGCAGACCATCCTGCAAAATAAGGGTGCTTAGCCACAAAACTTGGTAGCATTCCTTCGCAAGCATTCAATAAATATTGTTCACCGAATTGCATCGCAGCAGCATCATCCGCAGGTAATGCATATAAATCTTGTATAGTGTGAATGTTCAGATTCAACTGCGATTTAATCGCATGAATATCTTGCTTAGACTGCATTGCTGGCGTGATTTGCAGTTGTGGGAGTAGTTCTGAAAGTCTCATCAGCAGACCTCCCTATAGCTATAAGCTTGCATCACCACATGTTGTAATGGGTAATTTTCAACTTGAGCCTGCATGAGCACATGCGGAATATTTGCAACATTCAGCTCATCTACAGTGTCCCAACACAACTTTTGAAAATAACGTTCGTTCTGTTGCTGAACCGTCGCAAGGAATGTGGTACAGCCTAAATTTTTGGCAGTGGATACGGCTGCATTAATCAGCGCTTTACCAATAGCATGATGATGGCGGTATAATGGCTCTACACATAAACGCCCACCCCACCATGTATTTGCTCCATTCGGGAAGATCCGCACTGCACCTATGACATGATCATGCTCACCAAACATTTGCCCAATCGCAACAATACCTAGAGCTTTAAAGTCATATTCATCACGGTCTTCTTTTAGAATCTTTTGTTCATCGCGAAAAGTTGCCTCTCGCAGGCGATAATATTGACGACGTTCCCAGTCTTCAGTGACCACCTTGATAACAATGTCATCTGTGACAAACTGTTTAAGGTCTTCATTTAATTCTATTAACCATGGATAACCAGAAAGTTGCATACTGTTTCTCCTACTCATAAGCTTTCAGTGAAGAACATGCTCCACATTTGGCACAACCCGCTTGAGTGTCTTCCGAGTTAAGCCCATGTAGACGGAGTTGCTCACCAATTTTTGGATAGAGTGCCTGCATAAAGGCTTGCTCAGGTTTTGAATGATGTTCAAGTGCTGTTCCCTGAATTGGTACAAATGGCACTACAAACGGATAAACGCCCATCTCGGTCAAGTTGGCAGTCATTTCAATGATTTCTTTTTCTGTATCGCCTAGCCCAGCTAAGATATAGGTACTTACTTGCCCCCGACCAAATACCTCAACTGCCGCCTTAAATGCTGCAAAATATGTATTAATTGAAACTTCTGCTTTACCCGGCATAATTTTATGACGTACCCGATCACTCACCGCTTCAAGATGCATACCAATTGACACCGCACCTGCATCTTTTAACTTTTGAAACCATGCAAAATCATCGGGTGGCTCACATTGCACTTGTATAGGCAAATTCACTTCAGCCAGAATAGCTTTCACACTGTCATATAAAATCTCTGCTCCACGATCAGGCGTATTCGGTGTGCCAGTGGTAATGACCATTTGCTGTACACCATCAAGTTCCACAGCTGCTTTTGCAACTTCTGCGAGCTGTTCAGGACGTTTCCGAATTAAAGTACGACCACTTTTTAAAGATTGGTCAATCGAACAAAATTGACAAGCCGTAGCTTTATCATTCATACGAATGCAATGTTGTAACACTGTTGTTGCCAAGACATCGTGGCTATGCAAAGTTGCAATTTGCTCATATGGAATACCTTCGTCTGTAGTTAAGTCATAAAACTTTGGACGAGATGGGGCTGTTAATGTTGCTACAGGAATCCGGTTTTTAAATACGATCACTTGGTCAGAATCTGGATCAGCTTTGGCACTGTATGGAGACTCTTGTGCAGCTAGATTCAACACTGGAATCATCATCGTCTGCCCATCTAGGCTGAGTGCCTTATGATCACTTGGCCCTGCACCGCCTTTACGAGATAGACCAAATTCACCATCCCATTTCAGACCGTTACATTGCAAATCAGTCAAAAGTTGTATTGCAGACATACTCACCCCTCTCTATAGAATTGGTTTAATAAGGCTTAAACCTGCTCTTCCGTAAATCTGGAAATCTTTTCAAGATTTGTTAAATCTGAAGATTCGACTTTAAGTTTATGTAGTACCTGTGTCGGACGACGATCAATCAATAAACTTAATAATTCTGGACGGCTATAATGACCAACCGAATCCATCATGCGTTTACGTTTATCAATTAATGAAAAGTCTAAGTCAGCGATACAATAACCTTCACCCTGAGTAACAGGTTCGGCTAGAAATTTCCCTTCAGGCGATACAATAGCAGTGAAGCATCCACCTGAAATTGGACCAATTTCACAACCAGTGTCTTTCATAATTTGTTGTTGTTGCTCAGGATGTAGCCATGCCGTCGCATTAACTACGAAACAACCTGACTCCAAAGCATGGTGCTGAATAGTGGCACTGATCTGATCAGCGAACACCTGTCCGACTAATGAACCAGGGAACATGGCAGCATGAATCTGTTCTCCATCTGCCATTAAGGCAAAACGTGCCAAAGGGTTATAATGCTCCCAGCATGCCAGTGACCCAATACGCCCGACAGCAGAATCAATCGCACGCAACCCACTGCCATCGCCTTGTCCCCACACCATACGTTCATGATAAGTTGGGGTAATTTTTCGACGATGCTGAATGATTGAACCATCAGCATCAAATAACAGCTGTGCGTTGTAGATTGTTCCACCCGCGCGCTCATTAATCCCAATAGAAACCACCATTTTTGCTTCAGCACAGGCTTGACCAATCGCAAAGGTTGCTTCAGAAGGAACAACCACAGATTCATTGAGAAGCTTTAAATGTTCCTTACCCATTGCAAACGGTGGTTGTACAAAAGAAAAGTAAGGGTAATAAGGCACAACGGTTTCAGGAAAAACAGCAAACTGTACGCCTTGTTTACCTAGCTCTAAAATCGTATTACAGATTTTTTGTACGGTTTCCTTTTGGCTATAAAGCACTGGACTACACTGTACTGCTGCTGCTTTTACAATCTGATTCATGTCTTATTCCCCTTTCTTAAATCTTTAAACAGTCCAAGTATCAATGATCAGTGCATTGTCACGACGCATCAGTAATTTCAAGTCCATTACATCTAAAGGATTGATTGGACGAATCCCTGGCATTAATGCTTTTTCGGTTTGACCATATAGCGCTTGTAATGCGAATCGGCAGGCATAAACTTCACCACCTTCTTCCATAAAGGCTTTAAGCTGATTATTGACCGCCAAATGTCCAGGAAAAGCTTCAGCACCTAAAGTTGGGAAACCACGTTGCACACCTAACTGCACACCTGGACCATAAAGCAGGATTTTGGTTTCAAAACCTTTGCGTAATAAACGTTTGGCTTGGAGGACATTAACTAAACCAATAGACCCTTCAAAAGCTACAGTGTGGAATGTCACTAATGCTTTTTCGCCTGGCTGCGCTTTTACATCTTCAAAGACCTTTTCTTCATAATCGACAAGAAAATCACCATCTTTGTATTGTTCAATATCAACTTGTGGCATAGTAGCTCCTCGTTTTATCCTATTTACAATCAACCATTGTTTGGTTTGAATGTTTTATTGCGAGAGCTGTGCCAAGTTCTATTTTTTGGTAGAGATTAATTCTTATACCATTGAAATATAATAATTAATATTTTTAAAACGGCTATTTTAGGTGATAAATATAATTCTGGAAGGCTATGATTTTTCGTAGTATTATGAAATTTCATAACCTATTCTATGAAATTTCGTAGCATGAATAATACTGACTTCATTTCCGATTGGGTAACTACTGAGAATTCAATTCGCCCACTTGCCTTTGAACACACTTCTCAAGCCTTACTCGTTTTAGACCCACATCAAAATCAGTTTATTGATGTAAATATTAGTGCTACGAAATTACTCCGCTATGAACGCCACGAATTGATTCAAAAGACCGTCACCTCTATTTTTGGTCATTTTAGTCAACTACCAAACTTAGTGGCGTTTACAGAAGAAACACTTGCTAAAGGCTATGCATGGAATAATGAGCTATATGCTTTTGATAAAAATGGAGAAAAAATTCAATTCGATGTCAGCTCTGTTTCAATCCCATATAAGAATAAGACTCTGCTCATTTGGTCCTTAGTCGATGTCAAAGACTTAGAGCTACGTCAACTGAATAAAAATGCAGATAAAGTCATTCGTGCAGGGCTTAAAGAATGGCAAGCTCTACAAGAACTTTTTATTGATTCTGACACTGGCAAGCATTTGCTGCTAAGCTCAGTAGGTGATGGAATTTATAGTATCGATAAACAAGGATTATGTACCTTTATAAATCCCGTTGGCGCGAGAATGCTAGGTTTAAAACCAGAAGATGTACTTGGTAAAAATATCCATAAAATACATCATCATACTCATGAAAATGGCACACATTATCCTGTCGAGGAGTGCCCAATATATGCGGCTGTACATGATGGTGTAGTGCATGAGGGGATACAAGAAATTTTCTGGCGACGTGATGGCAGTTTTTTTCCTGTTGAATTTACAAGTACCCCAATTATCCGTGATAGCGAGATCATTGGTGCAGTTGTAGTCTTTAGAGATATTAGCGAACGCTTAAATACAGAAAAGCAACTTACCCATGCTCTCAACGAACTCCAAGACTTGAAAAGTCGACTAGAACAACAAAATGAATATTTGCAGGAAGAAATATTACAAGAGAACCAATATCATGAAATTGTAGGAAATAGTGCCTCTATTTTACAAATCATTGAAAAAATTAAAGTAGTTGCTTCTACTGATGCCAATGTCATGATCTATGGTGAATCGGGTACAGGAAAGGAACTAATTGCACGTGCAATCCATCAATCTAGTCATCGTAAACAACAACCTCTTATACGTGTTAACTGTGCAGCCATTCCCTCAGAGTTGTTTGAAAGTGAATTTTTCGGTCATGTAAAAGGTGCATTTACAGGTGCTGTCCGTGATCGAGCTGGTCGATTTGAACTTGCAGATCAAGGAACCTTATTTCTAGATGAAATTGGTGAAATCCCACTAGAATTACAAAGTAAATTATTAAGAGTATTACAAGAAGGAACATTTGAACGAATTGGTGAGGAAAAAACTCGCCACGTCGATGTTAGGATTATTGCAGCGACTAATCGTAATCTCAAAGAAGAAGTTAAGCTCAAAAATTTCCGTGAAGACTTATACTTCCGCTTGAATGTATTTCCCATTTACTCTCCTGCATTACGTGATCGAAAAGAAGATATCCCTCTTTTGGTTAGCCATTTTTCGAAACTGATTTGTGAAAAACGCAAAGTCAATTATTTACCTTTTTCACAAAAACATATTTTAGAATTACAACAATATGAATGGCCTGGAAATATTCGAGAGCTACAAAATGTAATTGAGCGAGCAATGATTACTGCAAAACAAGGCGCTATTTCATTTAAATATTTATTTGAACAAGATTTACTACACGGAAACAAATCATCATCTAAGAGTGCAGAAAATTTTTCAGCTCAACAGATCATAACAATCCAGCAATTAAAAGATTTAGAAATTAGAAATCTAAATTTAGCCATTAAACAATGTGATGGAAAAATCTTTGGTGAAAATGGAGCAGCAACGCTTTTAGGAATTAACCCCACTACACTCATTTCTAAACTCAAAAAACTAGAGATAAAGTATTAAGACGACGTTGCTTAAATGAAATAATTCAGTCTGCAAACCCAATTCATCCTAAATTGCAGCTTTAACTAATTTAGCTTAGGGCTTAGGAAGTTAAAGAGGATTGTTACGGAGTAATTTAAGCAAATCGAGATATAAATTACCGTTCCGATGATTGAAGCGATACTCCGTTTCTTTAAGATGCAAATAAAACATCTTTTTGTCAATTCCATTAAACTTGACGAGTCGCTTTTTAGCATATCCCCAGAATGATTCTATGCTGTTAATATGACGCTCCCCGCATGCAAATTCGTTGTCCCCATGATTCACTCTTAAATGTTTGTCAAAACCAATATCAACTAAACCATCATAGGCTCTCCATCCATCTGTATTGATCACAGAATCAAGCTCTATATGCCCCCGAATAATACCCTGTAGCGTAGCTTTGGAGCAATCAGGCACAATTTCT
>NZ_JAKTID010000049.1:0-26354 GCF_027854795.1 Acinetobacter sp. AOR34_HL
AAAAGCAGAGATATCAAGCCTTTATGCTGATTGATAAAGGTTATTTAGGTTTAAATCGTTTGGGGATAAAATGCCTGATGCCATTCAAGGCAAGTAAAAAGAAGCCGTTAACTTTATTACAGAAGCAAATAAATCGGGAAATTAGTAAACGTCGTATTCGAATTGAACACGTCAATGGAAAATTAAAGACCTTTAGAATTCTGGCTACACGTTATCGAAATAGGCGTAAACGCATGGGTTTACGTCTGAATTTAATTGCTGCAATTTACAACATGGAGTTGGTTAAAAAATGATTTTTGCAAGAGGTCTAATATTTTATTCTGCTTTTTTGTTTAGTTTGTTGCTCAAGTGCTTCAGGAGAAGCATAACGGTTTTTAGACATATAAAATTAATAGTTCTGTTGTTCTATACATATTTTCAATGCACTAAGAAAACAAAAAAGAAGAATTAAAAAAACTCAATAAAAAATTACGCTAAAAATACCCAGAATCCATTTCTCTTAATCATGATTCAACAATCCATCGTAATACAGCCAAAGGATGAACATCACAATTTTGTCCTCCACCAATACGATCCACCACTAAAAAATCACTTTTAGCTTCTAAGGTAATTAATGGATGATGCCAAGCCCGTTGATGATAGGTAACACCCTGCTTACCATTACTTAAAAAGGCATAGATTTTCTGTTCATTCGGTTGAGTTTGATCTAAAGGTAACGCCACGATAATAATAAATTTTTGTTGTTGTAATGGAATGAAAGATTGTGAACCGTGAGGATGACGTTCAAGCATGTCTATTTTAAACGGAATCTCTGTTGCGCATAAATTATGAAAAATACTCATACCAACAGCGGTATTATCGCCACTAATTTGAGCAACTGATAATGCATTATAGCGCTGAGTTAAACCTTGGTTAATCGCAAAGAAATCATGATTTTCTTTTTCAATCACATCACCAAAAGCGGAGAAACTCTCTTGAGTTAAAGGCTGAATTTGGATGTTTTTTCTCATATATTGAACTTCACTTTATTTTAGCAGAACGAAACTTCGTAGATTATTCTTCTCTAATCCAATGCATAATGAACATTTGCTATCGAGCTAGGCGGCATGGATGCCGCCCGTTAGGCTGTCTTGCGCTGCAACCCAAGCAGTACTTTGGTTTTGCTCAGGATGTGCCATCAGCCTAACAAAAGATTTTTGTTACTTTTGATCTTTCAAAAGTAAGCAAATACCAATTCAAACATGATCTGTTTTATCAAAACTTATATGACCTTGCTCATTACTGAAGAAACAATTTCATTCTGTGACTTTCCCCCACAAGCGAATCCGACTAATCCCACCATCAGGAATCATATTTAGACGGATGTAGTTCACTTTTTGATGCTGCAAGATTTCAGCAATATATGTGTGAATCGCGTCCATTGATAAAGGCTGCTGTTCTAATAAGTAAGACCAAAACATACTTTGAGGAATCAACTGTGCATCTGTTGCATCCTCAACATAAGCGGCTTGGATCGAACAAAATGCAGGAAAATTACCTTTAAAATGTGCTGTATCAACTTCTATTTTTTCTACGTGCCCAGTTTGTCCTAACGCAATAACACACCAATCAAAACCAGGCTCACGGCGGCGCTTGGTTTCCCAACCATCGCCCATATTAATGCCACGATCTGGGCTGAGTAAGTTATTCGGATGCCCGTAATGTGCATCACTAAATGCAACAATACGTCCACCATTTTTCAAACCAATCAGGTCAATTTGTTGGGTTGAATCTATATTTTCCAGTAGGACATTGCCGTAAACACGTAAACGAGCAACACCGCCATCAGGGAAAATGTTAAGTCGAATATGAGTGATTTTATGTGCTTCGCAGCTAAAAAAATGATGATGATCAGGAGATAAAACCGAGTTCTCTAACAATGGGATCCAAGTAATATTTTCCAGTTGATCATCAGGTGCATAACACCCTTCTATTGAGGCAGAAGCAGGATAATTCCCTGTGAAAAAAGAAGTATCGAGATCAAAGCCTGAAACTTTTCCAGTTACACCTAAGCGAACAATACACCAATCATAACCAGCTTCGCGCTTTCGGCATGTTTCCCAGCCATCCATCCATTTGCCATGATCATCAAACTTACCTTCAATAAATTTTGCAGGTTCTGGTTGTAGCATTCGTTCCGCACTTGCAAAAAACTCATCTGAACAAGATACAATGCTCGCGCCGATGTGCGCACCAGCTAAATTGGTTAAACCCTGTAAGTTATCTGGCAAAGTTACTACTTTGGCAATATGCACCGTCATTGATCAATCCTAAAAACATTTTCATATGGTTCATTCTATGCAAAATCCAGTCCAACTGGTCTGACCTGTTGCAAATAATTATCTAATTTTAGCTTTGAAGCAATTTAAATTTATGAATTTTGTGTAGAATCAAATTGTTCATTTTTATTTTTCGGAAACGATGTTTATGAGTCCACAAGCAATGCTTAATGGAAAATCATGTCAGGTGACTGAGCAAGCTGTGGAAATCATTCATCAACGTATTCAAGAAGGTACTTATGCAATTGACTCTACATTACCTTCCCAACGTGATCTTGCTGCCCAGTTAGGAATCAGTCGCGCTTCTCTACGTGAAGCTTTAACTCGCCTTGCTGCTTTAGGTCTATTAGAAATCAAGGCTGGTAAAGGTGTTTATGTCATTTCAAAGCATAGTAAAGCAGCCGAACAATGGGAAGGTGAACATCGCATTTCTTTAAAAGATTTCTATCAACTACGCTATGTGCTTGAAGGATTTTGCGCCTTGCTGGCATGTGAATATCTAACTAAACAAGATAAAGTGATTTTAAAACAACACTATGAAGCGCTCTCAAATGCAATTTTGCAACAAAATTGGCAAGCTGCTTCTGAATTTGATTATGCATTTCATCAACATATCATTGATTTATGTCATAATCAGTCGATCATTCAAACACTTAAAATGCATAATGAATGGATTAAGAAAAGTCAGATTCTTCCTTTTGTTCAACCAAATTTAGCATTTAAAACCATTAAAGAACATGATGCGATTTTACAGGCACTCTTTAAACATGATGCTTTAGCGGCTGAAAAGGCAATGCAGGCACATATTATTGGCGCTGCTCAACGTGCTGGTGTTTATTTTTCTCGTCATGAGTCTTGATAAAATACCCATGCACCACTTTAACTCAAACTTTGAACCACATCGAAACACCCATCCTATTTCCGCTTCTTCATAGCGCATAATAACTGGTATGACCTGTTAAACCACTAAATAAAATTGGCACAATTCTCGCTTAAGACTCATTAGAAATTTTATCATTTTGAATACTAGGGTCTGAACAATGAATATTGCGATTGTAGGTGCAGCTATGGGCGGTTTAACTGCTGGTATCGCTTTAAAAAAATTTGGACATCAGGTCACGATTTATGAACAAGCAGCTGAAATATTACCTGTAAGAGCAGCGATATCACTCTGGTCGAACGGCGTAAAATGCCTAAATTATCTTGGTTTGACTGAGCAAATTCAAACTTTAGACGGTGAAATGGAGTCATTAGCCTACATCGATGGTCTCAATGATCAAACCATGACTCAGTTTGATTTAACTCCTTTATACAAAGAAGTTGGACAACGTGCCTACCCTATCGCACGTGCAGATTTACAACAACTTCTGATGGAAACTTTTGGTTTAGAAAATATTAAACTGGGTATGAAAATGACTGAAATTGAAGATCAGTCTAAATATGTCAATATCCATTTTGCCGATGGTTCCCAGATAAAAGCAGATCTACTGATTGGTGCGGATGGAACCCACTCCATCACACGCAAGTTTGTACTCGGCCATCAAGTAGAACGGCGTTATGCTGGTTATGTCAATTGGAATGGGCTGGTTCAAATCGATGAAAAAATTGCACCGGCACAACAATGGACAACCTATGTCGGTGAAGGAAAACGTGTCTCACTTATGCCTGTAGCAGAAAATCGTTTCTATTTCTTTTTTGATGTGCCTGTAGAAGCAGGTCTACCCAATCAACGTGATCAATATAAAACTGAGCTGAAAAAATATTTCAAAGATTGGTGTTCACCTGTGCATCAACTGATTGATCGTTTAGATGAGCAAAAAACCAATCGCGTCGAAATTCATGACATTGAACCTTTTATGAATTTTTATAAAGGTCGTGTCGTTTTACTTGGCGATGCAGCACACAGTACTACCCCAGACATTGGGCAAGGCGGTTGCCAAGCAATGGAAGATGCTATTTACTTGGCACGTGCTTTGCAGATAAATACTTTTGGGCTAAGTGATGCACTAGAACGATACCAGAACAAACGTAATGACCGAACCAAACAAATGGTATTACGTGTTCGTAAGCGTTGTGATGTAACGCATATGAAAGATCAAAAAGTGACTGAAGAATGGTATCAATCACTCTATACAGAACAAGGTTCGCACATCATGCAAGGAATTATTAGCAATATTGTGGGAAATCCTTTAGATTAATAACATAAAGTTTTAACTCCCCCCTTCAATGGGGGCTTTTTTTTTCTATTTTTAATTTTCAGAATTATAAAATTAAAGTGACTTCAAAAAGTCTATACGCTGTTTCAACAGCGTGACCTGACAATCAAGATTAAAAATCATCGTTGAGGGACTATAGCCACTATCAACACTAACAAAATCACCACACTGCTGATCTTTATAATTAAACCAAGACTTCTGAGCTGTATCTAGCTCTTTTTTAGCTTCAGTTTGTTTATAAACTTTTTTATAGATTGTATTTAGCTCAGTCCTCAACCTTTTTACTTCTTTGTCTAAACATTCTGTAGCTTCAAAAGAATTAGCTGATTTAGCACAAATCTGAGCAGCATAAATTTCTGAAGACATGGCTAACGTTAAAATTAATAGGCTTTTTTTCATCATTATTTTTTCAATCAAGATAGTTGTTGATAAATTCAGATAAAGTCTAACCTAATTTTAGAAATTATTTAGAAATAAAATTAACTTAACATACATATACTCTCTTTTTAGACAATCGAAAGCACTCTAATTGTGTTTTTCTAAATTTTTAAGAGCTCAATAACAAATCACTTCTAAGTTATTTAGAATACTGTTTTATCTTTTCTCAAATCAAAGCTCACCTAGACCTATTCAAAAATGAATAAGTAATTTTTTAATGGTTGATGTTTAAAATGTGTGATGGATTTAGAAAATCAAGCCACTTCAGTACCGTTATGAGTGGCCAGAATTAATAGGTAATGTTGTTGTTTCGACCGATTTTTTGGCGAAAGGTAAATGATTAAATAAAATATTGAGCAAAATAGCAGTAATACATGCTGAGCTAATTCCAGAATGTAATAGGGTACTAACCCATTTTGGAAACTGTGCATAGAACTCATGGATTGCAATCGGAATCATTCCAATTGCCAATGAGGTTGCGACAATAATCAGATTTTTATGATCGTTATAATCAACTTTTGCCAATGTACGGATGCCACTTGCGGCCACTTTGCCAAGCAACACAATACCTGCCCCACCTAATACTGGCATTGGAATAGCAGCGACTAACCGCCCAACAATTGGTAATAAGCCAAGTACTACCAGAATCCCTCCAGCAGTAGCTACAACAAAACGACTTTTGATTCCTGTAATTGCAACCAAGCCTACATTTTGTGCAAATGCGGTTTGCATAAACGAACCAAAAATTGGGGCAACCGCACTAGATAACATATCAGCGCGTAAACCGTCTCCAATCCGTTTAGAATCAACTTTGCTTCCAACAATTTCACCAATTGCGATAATGTCTGCTGTAGTTTCAGTCATAATAACTAAAGTTACAATCACCATAGAAAGTATGGCGGTGAATTCAAATACTGGCATTCCAAAATGAAAGATATGAGGAAAAGCGAACATTGAACCGTTAGCAACTTTGGAAAAATCTGCAAACCCAGCCAATGAAGCGATAATCGTTCCTAATACAATCGCCATTAAAATTGCCAGACGACGCATTAACTGACTTTTTAGCATACTGAAAATAATGACAATCGTTAAAGTCATCGCAGCTAGGCCAATGTTTGCTGGATCGCCCCAGTTTTCAGCTTTTGGATTACCCCCCATCATCCAACGAATCGCAACGGGCAATAAAGAAATACCAATCATGGTAATCACACAACCAGTCACCACTGGTGGGAAAAAACGAATAATTTTTGAAAAGAATGGTGCGAGTAATAAACCAATCAATGACGCAACGATGACTGCGCCAAATGCTGAAGCTAATCCTCCACCTGTGGTGACAATTGCCAAAATTGTTGCAACACCAGCAAAAGATACCCCTTGAACAATCGGCAGTTTTGCACCGAAATGCTTAAAGCCCAATGTTTGTAACATTGTTGCTATGCCTCCAACAAAAAGCGCAGCAGCAACCAACAAACCTATTTCCGAGGCTTCTAAACCTGCGGCAGCGCCAATAATGATAGGTGGTGCAATAATTCCACCATACATCGTCAGCACATGTTGCAGTCCATAAATGATGTTTTATTCATTCCTAAATATTGATGTTCTGCAGATACGCTTGCACGAGCTTCACTGTGCATTTTATCGTTGTGCATGTAATTTTCCTCTATAAAAATTCTTTGTTAATGCATGGTGTACCTAGCTACCGCGATAGGTTGAATAGGAAAATGGACTAATTAATAAGGGCACGTGATAGTGCTGATGGATATCTGATATTTTAAAATCGATACAAACCTTTGGATAAAAGCATTCAACATCTATAGATTTAAAATAATTCTCCACATAGAAAACTAGTTGATAATTTCCTTGTATAAATGAATCGAGATTAAATGCTTTAATACGACCATCTATATCAGTTAACTGTTTATCTATAGAAAAATAGCCTTGTGACGTTTCATGTAATAATTCCACAGAAACCCCTACAGCAGCTTTACCTAATGCAGCATTTAGAATATGTGTACTTATACCTGCCATTATTGAATCTCCTGCTTTAAGCGAATTAATGCAATTTCACTGAGTTGTTGTTTAACTTCTTGCTGCTCTTGTTCAGCTGAATTTTCTAAACGTCGATTGAGTTCTGTTAACATTTCTGTACCTGAACGCCCTGCTGCTCGAATCAAAAAAATATGACTAAATTTGTGCTCGTAAGCTAAATTGCCCTGAAAGAGTGCTTGTTGAATATCTTGATCTACACCGAGCTGAGCCTGTTCTTTTTGTGAAAACTGCTGCTCTCTTTCCGATAAAGTCATGGCAGCTTTTTTTTCACCAATTCGTGGATGTTGTGCCAGTGCTTCTAATATTTCTGACCATTGCCATATTCGAGCTTGTAAAGCAGCCGCTTGATATAATTCTTCAGCTGAACCAAAAGGTCTTTGCAGAACAATACTTTCAATCCATGATGGAATATGAACGCATGGTTTTAATGCTTCAAATGCTTGCTCATCATTTAAAAGATTAAATCTTTCTAAATTCATTGTTGCTCCAAATTATTTCATTGTCAGACTGGTCTGACCAGATAATTTATATTTAAGCAATGAACATGCCAAGACTGAATTTTATGGATTAATTAATTTTTGAATTAAATAAAATTAACAGTTAGAAAAATCTTAAATCAATGTTCAATAATTTAAAAAATTGTGATGTTTCATCGCTATAAAAGCATTGTTTTTTCAAGTTCACGTGATATTCACAGCGCAGCATCTAACATGAAATTAAAATGTAATTGGATGATAAATATGACACTCTTAAAAACTCTAGCAATATCAACACTTACCTTGATTTCGCTTGTCGGATGTAAAAGCATACCAAGTTATACATCTGATTATCGTCAAGCTGATAAAAATATTACGGGTGTGGCTCTCGATCAAGAAAAGGCACAAATGATTGGTAACCGTTTTGTGAATGCCTTTAATACTTTAGGTACACCAGATTTTGTTAACAATGCCAGTGAATTATATGCAGATCGTTTATTTATCAATGACACACTTTCTCAATTTTCAAATAAACAAGACCTAATCAAACACTTTGAAGGCATGAATAAACGTGTGAGTAATGTCACGGTTAAACTTGTGAGCGCCACACATCAACGTGACTCTGCTTATATTCATTGGTATATGGCATATGACTTTAAAATGTTTGGTCGAACCAAATCTATGGCTTCATACGGTGTCACTCAGATGAAAATAAATGGTTCGAATCAAATTATTTTCCAACAAGACTATTGGGACCCAGCAAATGGTTTGTATCGCTCATTACCATATGTCGGAAGTGGTTATTCTATGATCTTACCGTTCAAAAAATAGTTTAAAATTCAGCCCCCTTTAAGCAGAAAATAAATTATGGAAATCAATTTATTATCAAAACAATTAAAACGGATTAAGGGTTTAATTGTTCTAGCGCTGATCGATGCCTATGATGGTTCGATTCTCGAATACTTTGGTGATGAATTTTTCAATATTGATTTAGCTGCTGCTGAAGGGGCAAATTTACTCAGCTATCAACGACAACTGATGGCTGAGCTTGATTCAAATGATTACTTAGAAGGTGTCTTGGTCACGATGCGCGATCAATATCATATCGTGACGCCATTGGAAACCAAACATACTCTTTTCCTTTATGCTGTTTTAGATCGTACTGACACAAATCTTGCTTTCGCACGGTATGAGATACAGCAAGTTGAACGAAACCTTAATTTCTATACCTATTAAGCTCGGTCTATATAAGGCTAGATCTACATTTGAAAACTGAGGATTTGTTATGTTTTACCACAGAAAAATCATAGTGCTCTCAAGTGTACTATTTCTCTCTCTCGCAACAAATCTTAGTCATGCAAGCACTCAATTTTGTAAAAACGCACCGATTATCGTGACTAAAAAGAATGTTGGTACAGTCAGTTATTATGCTAGTGACTGTAGTCAAAAATGGGATAATCAAGATATACAGCTCGATTTCATGTACACACGTGATATTCCAGAATGGGCTTTTAAAAGAGCAGCCACTCATTTCCTCAAAAAAAATGTCAGCAATTTTACGGATAATTCTGCATTGAATAAAATTACATCTTTATATAAGCCTGTCCGTAAAGGCGATCTGTACTCATTAAAATATAGTCATTCCAATCAAACACTTTCGCTGTCTTTAAATCAAAAACCACTTGGGAAAATCACGGATACTGAAGCCAATCAGTACTTTAAAATTTGGTTTGGAAGCCAGCCATTTAATGCTAAATTAAAGCAACAATTACTAAATCAATAACTTGACTATTATTATGAGCAATCAATTTATTCTGATGGTTGAAGATCACTATGAACTTGCAGCAACAGTGTGTGAGTTCCTAGAAGAGCATGGCTTTGTGATCGATCATGCACGCAACCTCGATGCGGCACGAAATTTTCTAAAGAACCAACCCTACCATTTGCTACTTTTAGATATCAATCTTCCCGATGGTTCAGGCTACGACTTATGTGAATGGCTTAGAAATGATCAAGGTAAAGATATTCCTATCTTGATGTTAACCGCGAGAGATACCTTAGATGACAAATTAAAAGGTTTTACTGCTGGAACAGATGACTATTTAGTTAAACCTTTTGATTTTAATGAATTAGTGATGCGTATTCGTGCGTTGATTAAACGATCTCTTGGAGAGGTTTCTTCTAGTAAAATTCAAATCCATGATCTTATTTTAGATAGTTCTACCCAAACAGTTACCCGTGCGGGTCAACATATTGAGCTGCCAAGAATTCAGTTTAAATTACTCAAAATTTTGATGCGCAATTCACCTAAAGTGATCACTAAACAAGAAATTATCATCGAACTATGGGGAGATGAAGAACCTGAAAGTGATGCTTTACGCAGCCATATCTATAACTTACGCAAAATGGTCGACAAACCATTTGACCAAAAGTTAATTCATACCGTTTCAGGTGTTGGCTTAAAAGTCGCTTTTGAAGATTATTAAACTCAATTCATATACACCACAACGATTAAACCCGTTGTGTTTTCCAGTTTGAGATATTTGCGTGTGCTCAAATAATATTGTCGATCAAATAGCTCAACACGCCAGCCTAATTGATTACAGAGTTTTTGCACCAACTGTAATCCGATACCATGCCCTTTTGCTTTAAGTTGCAGTTGAGTCGTATTTAATTCTTGAACTTTGGAATCATTCGGCATCGTGATTCCAATCCCATTATCCGCAATCACAATACTATTTTTACGTTGAATAATATGAATGTTTGAGCCTTGGGAATAATTCAGAGCATTACGCAGGATATTGCTCAGAACCATTTTAGTCATAGATGGATAAATCATACGAGGAAATTCTTGAGAATCGTATTGAACTAGAATCTCCATTCCTTTGCTTTGACTCACTGGATCTAAGTCACTTACCAAATCACGAATGATCGTTGATAGAATCATTTGTTCAGCGGTTAGCGTGTTCGTGGTGTTTCGAGCAATAGCCAATAGCGTATCAACCAACAATTGCATATCTTCGATGGTATTCGAAATTCGATTTAGTGATTTATCTTCACCATATTTCGCCTGACAAAGTTGCACATTGCCTTTCAAAATCGTTAGCGGCGTGCGCAATTCATGGCTCACATCACCCGTAAACTCTCTTTCTCGATAAATAAATTCAGTTAAAACTTGATGATATTTTTCCAGCGCTTGTTTTAGATATTCCGCTTCTAAATTGCCATTGGTACTTATACCTTGAAACGGTGATGCTTCTTTATTTTGATGCGCCCAATCAATATGTTCTAAAGCATTGGCTAATCGAGTTATCGGTGAAAAATAGCGTTTAGCACGGCGGTTGGACCACCATAAAATACTGTAAAGCACAATAAGGCTAAACATTAACGGTGCGAGTCCGAACATCCATACAATTTTATTAACGTTACTTTCGCCAAAAACTAATAAAACGTGCTGACCATTTCGCTCTCCGTAAACAGTCATACGTTCTTTTCCATCCACAAAGATGCGGTGTACACCTTGTTCTAAACGTTGTCCTTTAAAAGCAGCGGGCGGCATTGCAGTGTTCCAACGATAGCCGTACAAATTCTTTGTGTCTGGTAAATCTGCATTTGGATTACGATCGACTCGAAGCCAATAATGTTCCATCTCTTGCTCGAGTGCAGTTTTAAGTAAAGAACCCTTAATTACCCATGCACTACACGCAATACCAATAATGATTGAAAGTGCGATCAGACCTATTTGCAACCAATAATGACGATTAAACATCTTGCTCAATGGATGTGTATTCACGCCATGATTGTTCGGTTTTAACATAAGCTGATCTGCAATAAACAATAATTAATTATACGACTTTCTTATTGAACAGGAAGTGACCAATCACCCACTCTTGCCCTTGTTCAAATCCAAATAACTCTGCACAAGCCATAAAGAATATACGCCAACGTTGCCACCATGCATCTGCATCTTGTGCATAGACTTGCTCAAACAAAGGTCTTAACTCATCAGCATGGCGATCCATATTTTCAAGCCAAGCATTCGATGTTTTTTCATAATGTGTGCCTGACCACTGCCAATGCTGCGCAAGCTCTAAATGATCTTGGAAATGTAAGAATGTAGACGTTGATGGCATCAGACCACCCGTAAAAAAGTAACGTGACATCCAGTCATATTCACTTTTGATTTCAAAAGGATAATGTAAGAAACGATGACAGAAAATATGACACCACAACTTACCGTCTTCTTTAAGCCAAGACTGAATTTTCTCAAAGAGTTTCTGATAGTTTCTAACGTGTTCAAACATTTCAACCGAAACTACACGATCGAACGTATTGGTCTTTAATTCAAGCATATTGACATCGCAAGTGATGATTTGAATATTATTCAAATTACGTTTTTCAGCTTCAGCTAAAATATGCTGGCGTTGAGTTGCAGAATTTGAAACACCTGTGATCTTCGCATTTGGATAACGCTCAGCCATCCATAGGGTAAATGATCCCCAACCACAGCCCAATTCTAAAATCTCTTGACCATCCTGCAACTGTGCACGATCACTATATATTTGCAGTGCAAATTCTTCGGCTTCATCTAGTGTGGTGCGCTCATGTGGAAAGAAACAGGCACTATATTTCAAACGTTTCCCTAAGACAGCCTGAAAGAAAGCAGTCGGCAACTCATAATGTTGCTCATTGGCTTTGTCTGTTTCAATCGCAATCTCACTGTGCTTCAACATATTGAGCACGTCCATATAACGCTGTGCACCTTGCTCAGGATCATAGCGCCCTTCTTGAATCAAACGCTTTTTACTCAATGCACGGATTGCTGCACGAATTGCCTGATCTGGAACTAAACCGCTTTCAACGAGTTTTAAAGATTTTTGAATAATAAAGTCCATGTGCAGTACCTACTGTTTGGGTTTCCACGGAATAAACATTGAAGTTCGTTTTTGATAATCGAGATAATTTTGACCTCGATTTTTTAATGCTTGTTGCTCACTGAATGGAATACCCGTGATGTAATACAAGAATAACCACATCAAAATTGGATAGATCCACAAGCTTAATAATCCTGCCGCTAATCCTATGATGGGATAAGCAAACCAATGCAGCCATTCAAAGAAGTAGTTTGGATGCCTTGAATACTTCCATAGACCTTGATCCATTGTTTTGCCATGATTTTTAGGATTTTGCTTGAATCGATATAATTGTTGATCTGCAACCGTCTCACCGACGAATGCAACAAACATAATTAGACCTGCAATAATCAGATAATCATTGGTATCCATGCTCCAAGACATGCTTGGCACATTGAGCAAGCTCCACATCGGAATGCTAAATAAAATGGCTAATCCAGCCTGAAACATGAAAAACAGAAAGAAACCAAAATGTTGATATTTGCCCATTGCTCTACGCATGTTGGCATATCGACGATCTTCTTCATGCTCAGCTAAATAACGACGGAATAGATGCAAAGTTAGACGCAAGAACCATATTGAACTGAATACGCCGAGAAACAATCTGACATTTAACGGAGCGATCTCAACAAACAATGCAGTAATGGCAATATTGAGAACAATACAAAAACTCCATGCGACATCTACGATACCTGCACGATGGTTTACTGTTGCCCACAACCAACAAAGCGTCATCACTACGGCATCAAGTAAAAACAATTGCCATATCATAACTGCCTCCTTGATGCTTAAAATAATGAGAAATTAATAAGGACTTGCTTCAAATAACAGGTGTACATCGCTGATCACCCCTTCTTTAAAGCCACCTTCGCAATAGCAAAGATAGAAATCCCACATCCGAATAAAGTTTTCATCAAATCCTAAAGCCAAAACTTGTTCTTTAGCATTTAAGAAACGCTCACGCCATTGATGAATCGTCTCAGCATAGCTCAAACCAATATCTTCAAGATGTTTTAAGCGTAACTGTTGTTCAGATGCCGCTTGTGTTAAAACGCTGATACAAGGGATAAAGCTCCCTGGGAAAATATAGCGTTTAATGTAATCCACGGTATTCAAGGCTTTTTTATAGCGCGCATCTTCAATCGTAATAGCTTGAATCAATCCCAACCCGTTCGGTTTTAATAAGGATCGGCATTTATTAAAGTAGGTCGATAAATATTGCTCACCCACCGCTTCAATCATTTCGATCGAAACTAACTTGTCGAATTTACCTTCTAACAATCGGTAATCTTTGAGCTGAACATTGACACGATGACTGAGACCCGCATCGGCAATACGTTTGGTTGCTTCATCGTATTGTGCTTGAGAAATAGTGATCGTAGTCACTTTACAGCCATAATGCTGAGCAGCGTAGATCGCAAATCCGCCCCAACCACTACCGATCTCAACCAAGTGATCCATTGGTTTGAGTTGTAATTTCTGACAAATCAGTTCTTTTTTATAATCCGAAGCTTCTTCTAGAGTCATATCTTTGTGCTTATATACTGCACTGGAATACATCATTGAAGAATCAAGAAAGAGTTTGAAAAAGTCATTGCTCAGGTCGTAATGCTCTGCAATATTTTTTCGACTTCCTGACAATGAATTTTTACGTGTTTTGTACCAAGCTTTTAATACAAGTTGGCTGGCTTGAGAAATCACATTCTGATTAATCTTATCAAGCACATGACGATTTCTCGCCAAAATTTGAATGACTTCAACGAGGTGTTCACTGCTCCAATAGCCGCGAATATAACCTTCAGCCGCACCAAGTACACCGTTTTTAAAAATGAGATCGATCAATTCTTTATTATGAATATCTATCGTAGCTTCTAAATCTGAAAGCTCTCCCACGGTACCATTCCATTCTCCACGAAAATGAATTTGACCATGACGAAGTTTGAGCAAGCTCCGAAGAACCAAAGGCAGTGAATCGTGTTCACCGAAAATAAGCGTTTTCATCATGTTGTTTTAAATCCTTATCTTTTTTAGGGTGCCGATAAAATGGAACTTTCTTTCGCCACAGATGAAAAGCTTGAACGTAGATCGAAGCTAACATCTTGAAAGGTTCAAAAATATGATAAATAGCATAACGATTCAGTTGTGAAGGAACTGTGATGCTGGTTAAAGTGAAACGCATCGTTGCATCAAAGATAAATTTATCTGATTGATAAAGCTGCATATGAATCACATTTTGTTCATCTGAAAAGTTAAAGCACCATTTATAGTGAATATCCATCGGCATAAATGGAGACACATGAAAACTCTTTTCAAATTCGAACTCATAACTTTTGAAATGACTGTGCTCTTTTAATTTTTGACGGCAGTCATGCACATAAACTTTACGTTCATTCCAAGGGGTATTGGTGATTTCACTCAATATGAAAACAGGTTGTTTTTGAGGATTAAGTACAAAATAAAAGATGACTGAATTAAAACTAAATCCTAAAGTTCTTGGCAATGCGAGCACACGAATTTCTGATTGAGTCGATAAAATCGTGTCCACTTGCTGCAAAAGGATTTTCTTAATTCGCTCTCTGATCGAACCTGTATAGCCTTTTAGAAAATCATTTTCATAAAGATTTAAGATATTCCAACGCGAAGTTGAACAAAGCCATGAACGATCTAGGTTTTGATCGATACGATCTGGATCAAAGCATAAATAGCTCAAACTAGACTGAAAATCGTGTGCTTTGGGATGAAAGCGCCGATGTCTAATCTGAGCTTTGGCTATGGAAAGTGAATCTTCAAACATGTGATCACCTCCAAATTAGTCTTTAAGTTCTAATAGCTTATCTACTACACGCTGAGCACTTCTCGCCCCATCTTCATGAAAGCCCCACCCCCAATATGCTCCACAAAATGAACTGCGGTTTTGACCATTGATCAGTTCCCAACGCGCTTGTGACTCAATTGCTTTTTTATCAAAAACAGGATGTCGATAATGACGTTCGACATAAATCTTATCTTTCGCAATCGGCATATTCGGATTCAATGTAGAAAATACCTGCGTTTTACAAGGTAGATTCTGCAAGCTGTTCATCCAATAGGTAAATCCATAGTGTACTTGATGAGCTTTGCTATTTTTTTCAGGTTTTTCTTGAGCAGTGACATGCACATGCCAACTGGCCCATTGAGATTGATGCTTCGGCATAATCGAAGTATCGCGATGTACCACCATAAAGTTATCTTGATAATCAAAACAACCTAATACATCTCGCTCATCTGCCGAAGGATTTTGAATAAGCTTTAACGTATCATCAGCATGACTCGCAAACACAACCCAATCAAAAGTTTCTTGTTCTTGATTCGTGACAATATGAACTAAATCATTTTCACGAATCACTTGTTGAACTTGCGCTTTCTTCCAAATAATCGATGGGCAAGCTTTTTGAATCGCTCGTATATAAGAAGCTGAACCACCTTTTACTGTCTGCCATTGTGGTCGATCAGCCAACTGCAACATACGATGATGTTGAAAGAAACTGACCACAAATTTGTAGGGTATCTTCCCAACTTGATCAACTGGACTTGACCATAGTGCGCCACACATTGGATAGAGATGTTCTTCTCTAAAAACCTGAGAGTAGTCATTTCGATTTAAATAATCTTCAATACTTAACTCAGCATCACATTGATCCACGACGACATCTTTATTCTCCTGATAAAACCTGATCAAATCAGACAACATCAATCGAAAGTTCTTATTTAAAAAATTTTGCGGGCGAGTCAATAATGACCATTTTTTAGATGGATTGTACTGTAGTCCAGTGACCTGATTATTCACAGAAAAACTCATATCACTATTCTGTGCTTGGACACCAAGTTCAGCAATCATTGCACTAAATAAAGGATAGTTATAGTCATTAAATACAATAAACCCACTATCTACTGCAACATTCTGTTCATCAATCCAAAGATCGTGGGTGTCAGTGTGTCCTCCGAAATAATTTTCTTTTTCAAAGATCGTGACTTGATGCTGCTGTGATAATTTCCATGCGGCATACATGCCTGAAATACCTGAACCTACAATTACAATCTTCATCAAGACTTCTCACTTTGAATTTTATTCGCGTTCATTTTTAAATTTTGTATTTGAGTTTTGTGCGCATCATAAACGCGCTCAG
Organism: Acinetobacter sp. AOR34_HL; assembly: GCF_027854795.1. Classification (NCBI taxonomy): domain Bacteria; kingdom Pseudomonadati; phylum Pseudomonadota; class Gammaproteobacteria; order Moraxellales; family Moraxellaceae; genus Acinetobacter; species Acinetobacter sp. AOR34_HL. The sequence continues at coordinate 16,577 of NZ_JAKTID010000049.1, forward strand.
GTACTGGTTTGATCGCCCAAATGAGACCAAAAAAAGACATCATTTTTAAAATGTAATAAGTAATATCGATTTGCCACCAGAAAAAACCTTGTCGAGTGCTACCTGCATAATAGTGATGATTATTATGCCAACCCTCGCCCAATGTAATAATCGAAAGGAATAAGTTATTTCGACTATTGTCATTAGTCTCAAAATCTCGGCTTCCATACAAGTGAGCAAGCGAGTTAATACATAAAGTTGCGTGAATCAACAAAACTGTTGAAACCACAAAACCCCAAACTAGCAATTGCAAACCTGATGTACCTAAACTTGGATAAGCAACCGCTAACCACTCACCCAAACCATAGATTGATAAAGCAGTCAGTAACACAACGGGTAAACTAAATCGGTCTAACCAAACTAATTCTGGACATTTGATCCAATCTTTGATGACTTCCTTTCGCGTTGTGAAATTCTGTTCATTTAGGAACCAGCCGATATGGCTATACCAAAAACCATGCTCTGATGAGTGTGGATCATGCTCTGTATCGGTAAAACGATGATGATAGCGATGATGAGCAGCCCACCATAAAGGACCACGTTGCGCACTCATCGTTCCAATCAAGACAAATATAAATTGCACAGGACGAGAAGTCTGAAATGTTTTATGTGACAAATAACGATGAAAGAATGCTGTGATCGCAAACATACGAATAAAATAAAAAAACAGCATAAACGCGACTGCAAACCAAGATACACCGACCCAGAAAACAGCTAAACATGCGATATGCAAAAAAATAAATGGAAGGATTCGCAACCATTGAATTTTAGTATCTTTATATGTTTTAAACGTATCAGACTCATTTGTCTCAGAAGTTTGTGTAGTTGACCAACTGTCTATCCATCGCAGAAAAAATTTAAACATTGATTCTTCCTGACCCATTTCTCTTGTAATTTTGATTTTATAAAATTTGGTATGAAATTTATGTGAAGATCAATTATATAAAAAAATATTAGCAAAATGATCGTGTAAAATCATTTAAAAACAAAAATTTATTTATACTCATTAGCCTATTCCTAAAAATAGGCTAATCATAGAATTTCATTTTTTAAATATGACACTTTCTATAAAAATAGTACAGAAAGACTTGTCCAAATTAGGTAAACAGCGACACCAATTACCACAGTTGCAAATATCTTTTGCACTGTTTTTAGATCAATCAAATTAATGAGTCGTCGTCCGACCAACATCCCTAAAATGCAAGCAACCACAAAACTGATCGTTACTGAAACTGGATATTGGAAGCCATCGAGTACGTGGATAGAAATGCTCACACCGCCAATCAGAAAAATGATCATTAACGACGTTGCAACTATACTACGCATATCGAGATCCGTTGCTTTACGCAGCGCTGGAACAATGACAAATCCACCACCAACACCAAGCAATCCAGTCAACAAACCCGCAACCACACCAATAAGACCCAATACACTGGCTGTTTTCACATTCCAAATAAGTTTTCCAGTAGACTGATTGACCTTACATGGTGGATCTTCAAAATCATGAACTTTATTGAAGAAAATTCGATAGGCAACAACCATCATCACTAAACTAAAAGCTAGGCTTAACCATGTAGGAGAGATGATGTTAGATAAATGCACGCCATATCTAGCCGATGGAATACTAATCAAAGCAATCCATATTGCAGCTTTATAGCGTACGATTTTTTTCAATAAGCCTTGTAGACTCCCCACAAACGCAGAAAGTGTAATTGCAAGTAGTCCAACAGGTGCAGCTTGTGAGACAGTCCATCCTTGACTCGCCATCAGTGCGGGAACGGCTAAAATTCCTCCTCCCGCACCTGTTAATCCAAGCAAGCATCCAATTGCTAAACCTTCCAAGACTAATAACCACATACCCATAAAGGACCTCATGAAAAATGAGATACACTTTTTCAAGTGTGAAAAAACCTAACCCAGCTCTAAAATTAGAGCTAAGCTAATCATCTATAGGATCTAATGAATATATTACAGTTTAGGTTTTACCAGCCACTCATGCCCTTTTAACATGCCATCCCAATACATCGGGGGTAGGATTTGTTCTTTTAATAGCCATGCCATACGTGAAGGTTTTTGACCATCCAAGAACCACTTTGGAAAACTCGGTAGCAGATTCCCACCATAGCCAAATTCTGCAAGAACGATCTTGCCTCGCTCAACAGTCAAAGGACATGAACCATAACCATCGTACTGAGCAAATTGATCACTACCTTTTAAGTACTGCAAAACATTCACTGCAACAATTGGCGCTTGTTTACGTGCTGCAGCAGCAGTTTTCGCATTCGGAGCATTCATGACATCTCCAAGTGCAAAAATGTAAGGATATTTGCTGTGCTGCAAAGTATTTTGATCAACGCTCACCCAACCTGCTGCATCAACTAAATTACTTGCACGAATAAAATCAGGTGCTTGTTGCGGTGGAACGACATGAATCATGTCAAAATCAGTTTCTAACAGTGATGTACTTTCACCTTGATTGACCTTGAACCATGCACGTTTGTTCGCACCATCAACTTTTACCAACTGATGGTTGAAGTGCAGATTGGCGTTATAGGGTTTCACATATTCCATCAATGCTGGCACATAAGCTTCAACACCAAATAACACCGCACCCGTATTGAAAAAATCAACTTGAATATCTTTCAATACGCCTTGTTTTTGCCAATAATCGGCAGATAGATACATCGCTTTTTGTGGCGCACCCGCACATTTGATCGGCATAGGTGGTTGAGTGAAAATTGCCTTACCACGTTTCATTTGGCTGACTAACTGCCATGTATACGGCGCTAGATCATAACGATAATTCGAGGTCACACCATTTTTGCCCAATGTTTCAACTAAACCTTCAATACCGTGCCAGTTAAGCTTCAAACCTGGGCAAACCACCAATACTTCATAGTTGATCGGCTTACAGCCCTCTAACAACACCTGTTTATTGTCTGGATCAAAGGCCGCCACAGCAGCTTTTATCCACTGTACTTGCTTAGGTATCAAACTCGCCATGGTTCGAACTGTTTTTTCAGGTGCAAAAATTCCACCACCGACCATCGTCCAACCAGGTTGATAGTAATGAATTTCTGCTGGATCAATCACAGCAATATCTAGATTTGGTTCTCGTGAAAGTAAGCTTGAAGCAACTGAAATCCCAGCAGCTCCACCACCTACGATCACCACCGAAAATTTAGGCACATTATTTAATTGTGTCGGATGTTGATTGAGGATTCTTGGAATTAAACCTTGTAAGTCATAACCCAGAGTTTTAGACACCAATAGCATTTGATCCAGACTTAATCCAGAAACCTGAGATAATCCCCAAAGCGTGATTGAGCGTGTACCTGTTCTGCAAAACGCCAAGATTGGCTTTTGAGCTGCTTGATAAACTGATTTAAACTCTTCAGCCTGCTCATCAGTTACACGGCCACTCACCACAGGTAAATACTCAACTTGAATCCCGTGAGTAGATGCTACTTCTTGTATTTCAATGATATTAGGTTGATCAGCACCCTCACCATCAGGACGATTACAAATAATTGTTTTGATACCTTTATTTGCAAGTTCAGCCACATCTCGTTGAGAAATTTGATCTGCAACATAAAATTCTTGATTCACTTGTTTTAATTGCATGCCACTCTCTCCTATTACTGACCGCAGGCTTTATTCGCAGGTAAAGCAATATCAATTTTCTTTGGATAAGGAAGATTGAGGTTTTCCATCAAAATAATGAAGTCTTGCTTACTTTTGCCTTCCCCCAATCGAGAGTTATGTAGTCGCTCTTGTCCAACCGTAGATGACAAACGCCCTTTGTAGTCATGACCTGGATAAACAATAGTTTCATCAGCTAAAGTGAATATCTGTTGATGAATACTGTCATACAAAGTTGCCGCATCACCTTCTTGGAAATCAGTACGCCCGCACCCATCTATAAGCAATACATCACCCGTAAATACCATGCCGTCCACTACATAACTGGTACATGCATTGGTATGTCCAGGCGTATAGCGAGCTTCAATTAAAATCTCCCCTACGCGAATTGCACTGCGGTCAGATATAAAAATGTCACCACATGCAACTTCAGAGTTGCGATGTAACACTGTTTTACATCCAAAGCGTTCACGTAACAGATTTGCTGCCGTTACATGATCTGCATGCACATGCGTATCAAGGCTATAAACTAGCTTCAAATTATTTTGTTCAAGCATGTCCGCATAACGCTCAATTTCCGATGCAACAGGATCAATTAGTACAGCTTCACGTGTCTGTTCTGATGCGATGAGATAGGTATATGTTGAACTTTCATTTTCAAAAAACTGATGAAATATCATGTGGATCAATCTCGATGTACTTATTTATATATTCTTAAATTGCAAACAAGATGCCAACTCTATGCACAAATTATTATATTCAAATAAAACAATATATTATTACATATTATTTAATAGTTTCTTAATTTTATGTTTCACCATCAGTTCATTTTATGTTTCAATGAAACATTAAAAGAAACAACACCTGAAACAATATGAATCAATCCATTGATTTTATAAAACAAGTAGATTTGGAAAACTTCTTAGGATATTTACAACAACTCATTACAGACTGCGCCCTGTTTATTGTTGATCAATCAAACTCAGCTATAATTTATGAGTTCAAATCAACACTTTTTAATCCCTCTATTGCTCAACTGACTAAACAAAAAATACTAAACAATCTATTAGAAACTGGGAAAATTCATCTGCAATCTGCCACAGCTTCAATTGAGCTTTTATGTCACCAACACAATATCCAAGTTTCAGATCAGGATTTCTCTGGAAAGTTGTACTTAGTTCAACCATTGCAACAGGCTGAAACATCAAAAAAAGAAAATAGTGGTCAGAGTTTGTCTGAAACATTTCATAGCCAATCTCCTGAAATGCAACGTATGTTTTCAATTATTGAACGTGTAGCGATTACAGAATTTCCAGTCTTAGTTCGTGGAGAGTCTGGAAGTGGAAAAGAACTAGTTGCACAAGCCATTCATGACCATAGTCAACGAAAAAACAAAGTTTTTATCGCAATCAACTGCGCTGCCTTAAATGCAAACATCTTAGAAAGTGAATTGTTTGGGCATGTCAAAGGTGCTTTTACGGGTGCGATTCGTGAACATAAAGGAGTTTTCGAGCGAGCTGCTGGCGGAACGCTATTTTTAGATGAAATTGCTGAAATCCCACTGGAGTTACAAGCCAAACTTTTGCGTGTACTCGAGACTGGTGAATTTACGCCTTTGGGTGGTGAAAAATCAATTAAAGCCAATTTACGAATCATCACCGCGACTCACCGAGCTTTGCGCGAAGAAGCGAAACAAGGACGTTTCCGTCAGGATTTATTGTATCGCCTAAGAGTTATCCCTATTTTTATTCCGCCTTTACGTGATCGTAAAGAGGATATTCCGTTGATCGCTGAATTTATTTTGAGTCAGCAGCAATCTTTATTTCACACACAACCGCATCTATCCGACGAAGCATTAAAAACCTTGATTGCTTATGATTGGCCAGGAAATGTCCGTGAGCTAAAAAACACCCTTTTATATGCATTGACCATGGCAAATGAAAAATCAGAAATTGAAGTTGCTGATCTACCAGATGAAATCATAGATACTCATTTGCATTCATCACAATTACATAATCAGGTATCAGAGAAGCCTGTTTATCCAGAAAAAATCAATAAAAATAAAATTAGAGATGTTTTGATTAAGCATCAAAATGACCTGAATCTTGCTGCAAAAGAACTCAATATGAGTCGAACAACTTTATGGCGATATAGAAAAAAATTTAATCTCTAATAAAAAAACGAGCTATTTAAAATAACTCGCTTTTACTTATGATGGATGACAAATCCTTAACTTGGCAGATGCGGATTTGCTAAAGGTCGCTCTTGTTTCAGTTCACGATCAAATACATCCGTTAACATACTGTCATAACGCTTAGCATTATATTTCAGTAATTTATCTGCCTCTGCGGGAGTAATAAAATCAATCGCCACAGCATCACGGATTCTTTCCTCAAAGCTGAGTCCTTTGAACTTATCTTTTGATTCTGCGCGTTTGAACTTATCCCACAACGGTTGCATAGTGAGCAACATCTGGAATGTAGATTCCATACGCCCCATCACATCTGTTGCTTCAGTGGTGTAATACACATGCTTCTTCAATTCTTCACGGAAAGCATTTTCCTGTAAGAGCAATTTAGCTACTTCTTGTTTCAAATGATCTGTTGGTTTTGCGACTGGACGTCCAAATGGGAAACAGATCAATTTCACTAATTTAGCTGCAACTTTTACTGGGAAGTTTTCATAGAATCCAAAAAAAGCTTCTTGTGCATTAAATAAAGCTTTGTTTAATGCCAATTCAGCATGTTTTTGCTCAGCTTCCGTCCGTTTACCACTTTCATAATATTTAAGAATCGAGGTTGCGATAAATAAGTATGAATGGATATCCGCCAAGCGTCCTGAGAGCATTTCTTTACGTTTTAAATCTCCAGCTAAAAGACCTAAAGCCATATCAGCGGTTAGAGCAAAATCAGTGCTCATGCGATTGATAATCACATAATACGGTTTGGTGAAAGTATCAGACTGCTTGGATGCATGACTCGGTCCACCCGTAATACCATAAGCGAAAGCTCTCGCACCTCGGTTAAAGGTATAAGCCAAATGCTTAAACAACAACGTGTTAAATTGTTTCAAAGCAACTGATTTATCTTCTGCTTGCAGGAGTTGTAATTCTTCAAACAAATACGGATGGCAACGCATAGAACCTTGACCAAAAATCATCAATGATCGAGTTAAAATGTTCGCACCTTCAACGGTAATCGCTACTGGGATAGATTGATAAGTCAATGCCAAGAAGTTACGAGGACCAAGCTGAATCGCACGTCCACCGACTACATCCATCCCGTGATTGATCACAGTTCTCATCGTTTCGGTTGCATAATACTTCGCCATAGCGGTCATAACTGATGGTGTACCACCTTGATTCAAACCACAAGTGACCATGTATCTAAATGCCTCTAACATATAAGCATCACTGGCAATATCACTGGTCGCTTCTTGTACACCCTCAAAGTTACCGACAGAAACTTTGAACTGTTGTCGTACACTCGCAAATGCACCAACCAATAAGTAACTCATCTCACCTGCGGCTGTAGCTAATGCTGGTAATGAAATACCACGTCCGACGCCGAGACACTCCATCAACATACGCCAGCCTTTACCAGCATTTTTTTGTCCGCCGATGATCCAGTCAATTGGAATAAATACATCTGTTCCTTCGACTGTACCATTCATAAACGGCGCGCCTGGATTATGACGTGCACCAATTTTAATTCCTTCATGATTTGCAGGAATTAATGCACAGGTGATGCCATATTCGGTTTTGGATTTATCACCCAGCAAACCATCAGGATCATACAGTTTAAAAGCCAATCCAATCACAGTCGCAATTGGTGCTAGTGTGATCCAGCGCTTAGAAAAATTCATTTTTAATCCAAGCACATCCTGACCTTGATACTGACCATAACAAACCACGCCCGTATCAGGAATTGCACCAGCATCTGACCCTGCTTCAGGACTTGTTAAACCAAAACATGGAATTTCTGTACCATCCGCAAGACCTGGTAAGTAACGTTGTTTCTGTTCAGTCGTTCCATAATGCAATAAAAGCTCTCCTGGTCCTAAAGAGTTAGGAACCATACAACTCACAGCTGCAGTTAAAGAGCGTGATGCAATCTTGCTCATAATACGACTTTGCGCAAATGGGCTAAATTCTTTGCCACCAAAAGATTTTGGAATAATAAGACCTAAGAAACCTTTATCCTTGATGAATTGCCATACTTCAGGAGGTAAATCTTTATCTTGATGATGAATTTTCCATTCATCGAGCATGGCACATAGCTGCTGAACTTCGTTGTCCAAAAAGGACCGTTCTTCAGCTGACAATGTCGGATAAGGATAATCATCAAATTTATTCCAATCAGGAGAACCCATAAACAGTTCTTTTTCCCACCAACTGGTTCCTGCTTCTAGGGCTTCTCTTTCTGTCGTACTCATCGACGGCATTGCTTTTGACAATGCTTTATATGCTGGACGACTGATGAATGCTTCGCGTAATGGAGGGAGGAGAAGAATCACACTCGCGAGAATAATTGGTAAGCCAATCGATAAACTCCAAGGTGTGATAAATACACTACATAAAATAGCGATAGTAATTGATAAAATACTACCAATCGTGCGATTTAGTTCGAAATAAAATACAGCCCACAACAAAACAAACTGAATAAACAAGCTAAGCAATATCAATAATAGAGTCATGGTTACTCCTTTGCCTTCAACTTGAACTGAGAAAATTGATTTATTTGAATTACTTCATGTTTGAACTTAGATGGCGATAAGTGAAAAAAGAGTGAATTTTGATTGTACTGATTAAAGACTGATTTGCTTAAATAACTACCATTCATTACACAAGCACATCACAAAAAACTTTTTAAAATAAGAAAACAGAATAATTTACAGATACTTAAAATTACCAAAAGATAAATTAAAAGCCAAATAGGTATATGATGATTTATTCAAATCATTGCAATCGGTTTAAATTATATTGAACGCTACAGTCAACTTATAATATTTTGCTCTGTACACGACAAATTTCATAGGGCCTGTCCTATCAGGCTTTTTCTTTCTTAAAATTGCGAGCACTTTCTTAAATTCTTCTTTTTTTCCAAAACCAATCAAACGTAGAATAACCATTTGAACATAGTCCAAACCGTAGCGAAATAAACTTATTGAAAGTCGTCCATGCTTCTTTATTTTTATCGCTTTTTTTCGATCATGTTGCCATTCACCTGTTAAATAGCACCAACAGAAACCGATAGCTAGCACTGCTATCAATTTCTTGACTCGTCTAGGGTCTGTTAAACGAGTATTTTCAAGATTGAATCCACGTCCTTTGAGACAACTAAATAAGGTTTCGATTTCCCAGCGTAATGCATAATCACGAATAGCAGAAGCATTAAACATAGGAGAAACAACAAGTAAAAGTTCTCCATCTTCTAATCGTAGCGCACTAATATACAGTTTCACTCGACCAACCCAAATACGTCGTTTACGACATTCAGTTTGACCAACTTGAAGATGACGAAATAAATCACTAATTTTATGATTCTTGGCTAAGTGATTGGTCACAATAAAGTTTTTTTAACACGTATACAGAAGTGAATGTCATTTTCAATTAACCATGTAAACCATTTCTCACCGATAAATTCTCTGTCTGCGAACACATTCACAATACGATCTTTACCAAAAATGGAGATAAAGCGTTGAATCAAAGCAATACGCTCTTTTGTATCTGAATTGCCACGTTTATTGAGCAATGTCCAAACAATAGGTATCGCTATTCCACGATAGACGATGGCTAACATCAAGATATTGATATCTCGTTTTCCCCATTTCCAATTAGTTCTATCCAAAGTTAATTGGACTTTATCAAATGAAAATATATTGAAAATTAACTGAGAAATTTGACGATAATCGAAATACTGACCTGCAAAGAAGCGTTGTATACGTCGATAAAATGATTGTGGTAAGCACTTGATGGGTAAGGCTTTAGATGCAGAAGAAAGATTACATGTCTGTTTTACAATTAATGCAAGCATAATCAGTGTAAAACATTTTGCATGTGACTTGTTCCACTTTAGATATTTGTTTAAGATGAGAT